>NZ_JBHUVA010000035.1:0-62618 GCF_042670805.1 Micromonospora sp. NPDC057141
GAGGGGCCGGTGGCCGGGGGCCGCCCGGCGGGGGCGAGGCGGACGCCGCGGACGGCCGTGCGGGCGAGCCGCGGCGGGCGGGTGGTGTCGGTCTGCTCTTGAAAGCGTCCTTGATCTTCTCGCCAGCCTTCTTGAGGCTGGCCCCTGGCCTGGTCGTTGCGGCACCCGGCCTCGAGCCGCTCGTCGCCGGTGGCCCGCCCGGCGCCTTCCTTCAGGCCACCCAGTACCCGACGCCGCCCGCCGAACCCTCAGGGCGTGCCGGCCGGCTGGAAGCGGCGCAGGCGGAGGCTGTTGGCGACGACGAAGACCGAGGAGAACGCCATCGCCGCACCCGCGATCATCGGGTTGAGCAGGCCGGCGGCGGCCAGCGGCAGCGCGGCCACGTTGTAGGCGAAGGCCCAGAACAGGTTGCCCTTGATGATCGCCAGGGTGCGGCGGGACAGCCGGATGGCGTCCACGGCGGCCGTCAGGTCGCCCCGGACCAGGGTCAGGTCGCTGGCCTCGATCGCCACGTCGGTGCCGGTGCCCATGGCCAGGCCCAGGTCGGCCTGGGCGAGGGCGGCGGCGTCGTTGATCCCGTCGCCGATCATCGCCACGGTGCGGCCGTCGGCCTGGAGCTGCTTCACCACGTCGACCTTGTCGGCGGGCAGCACCTCGGCGGTCACCTCGTCGATGCCGACCTCGGCGGCCACCGCCCGCGCCACCGTGGCGTTGTCGCCGGTGAGCAGGATCGGCGTGAGGCCGAGGGCGCGCAGCCCGGCGACGGCCGCCGCGCTGGTCGGTTTCACCACGTCGGCCACCGTGAGGACCCCCCGGGCCCGGCCGTCCCAGCCGGCCAGCACGGCCGTCCGGCCGGCGGCCTCCGCGCCGGTCACCGCCCGTTCGATCTTCTCCGGTACGTCGAGTCCGCGCTCCCGCAGCAGCCGGAGCCGCCCGACGGTCAGCTCGCGGCCGTCGACCGTGCCGGTGACGCCGAGCCCCTCCACGTTGGCGAAGCCGGTGACCGGGGCGAGCGGCCCCGCGTCGGCGGCACCGGCGGCCACGGCGCGGGCGATGGGGTGCTCGCTCGCGGCCTCCAGCGCCCCGGCGAGCCGGAGCAGGTCAGCGGCGTCCTCGCCGTCGGCGGGGAGCGCGTCGACCAGGGTCATCCGGCCGGTGGTGACGGTGCCGGTCTTGTCCAGCACCACCGTGTCGACCTGCCGGGTGGATTCCAGCATCTCCGGGCCCTTGATCAGGATGCCGAGCTGCGCGCCGCGCCCGGTGCCGACCAGCAGGGCGGTCGGGGTGGCCAGGCCGAGGGCGCACGGGCAGGCGATGATCAGCACCGCCACGGCGGCGGTGAACGCGGCCGTCGGGCCGGCGCCCGCGCCGAGCCACCAGCCGAGGGTACCGGCGGCGAGCGCGATCACGATCGGCACGAACACCCCGGAGATCCGGTCGGCCAGCCGCTGCACGGCCGCCTTGCCGGTCTGGGCCTGCTCGACGAGCCGCGCCATCTGGGCGAGCTGGGTGTCGCCACCGACCCGGGTCGCGGTGACCACCAGCCGGCCCCCGGCGTTGACGGTCGCGCCGACGACGGTGTCGCCGGGGCCGACCTCGACCGGCACGGACTCACCGGTGAGCATGCTGACGTCGACGGCGGAGGTGCCCTCGTCGACCACCCCGTCGGTGGCGATCTTCTCGCCGGGGCGGACCACGAACCGGTCCCCCAGCGCGAGCCGGTCCACCGGGACCCGGGTCTCCACCCCGTCGCGCAGCACGGCGACGTCCCGCGCGCCCAACTCCAGCAGGGCGCGCAGCGCGGCACCGGCGGTCCGCTTGGAGCGGGCCTCGAAGTAGCGGCCGGCGAGGAGGAACACGGTCACCCCGGCCGCCGCCTCCAGGTAGATGTTGCCGGCCCCGTCGGTGCGGGTGATGTCGAACCGGAACGGGTGGGTCATCCCCGGCACGCCGGCGTCGCCGAGGAACAGCGCCCACAGCGACCAGCCGAACGCGGCCATGGTGCCCAGCGAGACGAGGGTGTCCATGGTCGCCGCGCCGTGGCGCAGGTTGATCAGCGCGGCCCGGTGGAACGGCAGTCCGCCGTAGACCACGACCGGGGCGGCCAGGGTCAGCGACAGCCACTGCCAGTAGTCGAACTGCCAGGCCGGGACCATGGCGAGCACGACCACCGGCACGGCCAGGGCCACGGAGACCCAGAGCCGGGTACGCAGCCCGCGCAGCTCGTCCACCGGCTCGGCGGCGGCCGGCTCGGACGAGGCCGACGGCGGGGGTGGCAGGGCGGCCGTATAGCCGGTCTTGGTGACCGTGGCGATCAGGTCGTCGGGGGTGACGTTGCCGGCGTACGAGACGGTGGCCTTCTCGGTGGCGTAGTTGACCGTGGCGGTCACGCCGTCCATCCGGTTGAGCTTCTTCTCGATCCTCGCGGCGCAGGACGCGCAGGTCATGCCGCCGATCGCCAGCTCGATCCGGTTCGGTGCGACCGGTAGCGGTCGCGTGGGCGAGCTCATCGCTGCCTCCCGTCAGTCGTGCCCGTGACCGGGGACGCCGTGGCCGGCGTCGGCGGTGGGGCTGCTGGTGGCGGCCGGTGTGCCGGTCGCCGTCGGTGCGCTGGTCGGGGCGGGTGCGGCGGGCGTGTCGGGCGTGGCCCCGGCGGGCGTGCCAACGGCGACGGTGAACTCGGCGGTGTGCACCGCGTCGCCGTGCCGGAAGTCCAGGTAGAGCCGGTAGCTGCCGGCCGAGGGGAACTCGGCGGAGAAGGTCACCGCCGGCCCGGCCGGGGTCGTCCCGTCGCCGGGCGCGCCCTCCGGGTGCACGTGCAGGTACGCCAGGTCCCCCTGGCGCAGGGCCACCAGGTGCCCGAACGCGCCGAGGTAGGGCTGGAGGTCGGTGACCGGCGTGCCGTCCCGGCTGACGGTCAGGGTGAGCCGGCTGGCCCGGCCGGGCTGCGCCGCGCCGGCCAGGGTGACGGTGTAGCCGTCGACGGTGGTGGCGGCGGCGGCGGGCAGCGGCAGCGGCCGGGCGTCGAGCGCGCCGGGCACGGTGACGTCGACGCCGAGGGTGAGCGCCGGCCCGCCGGCCGGGGTGAAGTCGGCGAACGCCCGCCAGACGCCGGGGCCGGCGAGCGGGGACGCCACCCGCCAGGTGCCGTCCGGCCCCGCCTCCGGGTGGACGTGCCGGAAGCCGGAGAGGTCCCGCCGGGCGACGATCAGGTGCATCCGCTTGTCGTGCGCGACGTCGTACCGGGTGACCGGCTGCCCGTCGGGGCCGGTGATCCGGAAGGCGAACTCGCCGGCCGGTGCGGCCAGCGGGGCGAGGGTGTAGCCCTCGTCGGAGACGAGCAGCCCGCCGGGCAGCTGGGTGGCGGGGGCGTCCCCGGTGTCGGCGTGCGTGGCGCCGTGGGCGGGGTCGTCGGCGTCGTGGCGGGTCTCGTCGGCGTCGTGGCGGGTCTCGTCGGCGTCGTGGCGGGTCTCGTCGGCGTCGTGGCGGGTCTCGGCGGCGGGGGTGACGGGGCCGACCACCTGGCCGACCCCGTACGCCCCGCCGAACACCGCCGCCAGGCCGAGCACGAAACCGCTCAGCTTCGTCGCCGTGTTCATCGCGTGCCTCGGTTTCTTCGCAGGGTTGGCGTCACGCGCCGACGAGGGTGTACCCGGCCTCGTCGACGGCGGCGCGCACGGTTTCGGTGTCCAGCGGGCTGTCGCTGGTGACGGTGACCCGGCCGCCCTCCAGGTCCACCTTGACGTTGGTGACGCCCCCGATCGCGCCGACCTCGGTGACGACCGAGCCGGCGCAGTGCCCGCAGCTCATCCCCCGCACCTCGTACGTCGTGCTGACCATCGCTCTCTCCTTCCACTGCACCTCACGTTACCCCCGGGGGGTAAGCGTGAGGCGGACCGCCACTTACGAAACGCCAGAGATACCGGGTGGGGGTATCCCTGGCCCGGAGAACCGTAACATACCCCTGAGGGGTATGTTAATCTCGGCCGCATGACCGGACCCACGCCCACCCCGACCCGGGGGTACACCGCCAGCAAGGACCAGCTGCTCGCGCGACTCCGCCGCGTCGAGGGCCAGGTCCGCGGCATCGAGAAGATGGTCGACGAGGACCGCTACTGCATCGACGTGCTCACCCAGATCTCCGCGATCCAGGCGGCCCTGGACAAGGTCGCTCTCGGCCTGCTCGACGGGCACGCTCGGCACTGCCTGCGCGAGGGCATCGCCGAGGGCCGGACCGACGAGATGGCCACCGAGCTGATGGCGTCCGTCGGCCGCCTCATGAAGCGCGGCTGACACCCGCCCAGCGACTGGTGCCGCTCGCCCGATGATCAACTTGATGCCGGCGAGGTGGGGGCATCCCGGGCTGCGGACACCCCCACCTCGCCGACATGGCGCGACCTGGCCGTCAGAGCCGGGCGGCCCTGGCCGTCAGAGCCGGGCGAGGATCTTCCTCATCAGGTCGATCTCGCCCTGCTGGCTGGTGGCGATCTGCTGAGCCATCGCCTTGGCCTCCGGGTTCGCCCCCGTGGCCAGCTCCTCCCTCGCCATGGTGATCGCGCCCTCGTGGTGGGCGACCATCATGGTCAGGAACTGCCGGTCGAAGCCGACGCCCTTCGCGCCGGCCAGCTTCGTCATGTCCGCCTCGGACATCATCCCCGGCATCTCGTGGTCCATCTCCGGCACTCCGTGCCCATGCCCCGAGGCGGGCGACGGAACCGGCCGACCCCACCCCGTCAACCAGCCGGTCATGGTGGCGATCTCCGGGGCCTGGGCGGCCTTGATCGCAGCAGCGAGGCGCTTGACCTCCGGATCGGCGGAGCGGGTCTCGGCCAGCTCGGCCATCTCCACGGCCTGCCGGTGGTGCGGGATCATCATCTGGGCGAACATCACGTCGGCGTCGCCGAACGCGGCCGGCCCGCGCGTCGGAGTCCCGGTGGCAGTCGCAGTGGCAGTCGCGGTGGCGGTGGCAGTGGCGGTGCCGGCGGCAGTGGCGGTGCCGCCGGCCGGCGTGTCGTGACTGGGCGAGCCGTGGTCGCCGGAACCGCAGGCGGCCAGGGCGAGGACGGCGGTCAGGGCCGCGCTGGCCAGGGCGGCGCGGCGCGCGATCGTACGAGTGGTCACGGTGAATCCTTCGGTCTCGGTCACGTACGTGGGCAGGACGGGAACACGGGTCACCGGCGGAGCCGGGCACCCGCGCCGGGGCGTCCTACGTACGCGACACCGAGACCTCGGCCAGTCGAAGGCCGAGCGGGCGGGAGGGCGGGCCGCGCGGTCCGGCGGGCGCCCCACCGGGCCGCCGGCCGGACGGGCCGAACGCCCGTGCGCCGGTCAGCAGGAGCACGGCGACGAGCAGGGCGACCCCGAGCGCGCCGAGCACCGCCGAACAGACGCTCCACCCGGACGGCCCGTCTGCGCGACCACCGACCGGGAGCAGCCGGGCGGGCACACACTCACCAGCCGGACAGCCGGCGTGGGCACCCAGGGCGGCGACGACCATGCCGCCAGCCGGGGCGGCCATGCCGCCGGCGAGCCGTCCGGAAGCGGCCACGCCGCTGGCGAGGGTGACGGAGATCGGATGCCCGTCGCGCGGTGCCGCCCCGTCATGTCCGTCGTGGGTGCCGCCGGAGTGCGCGCCATGGCCGAGGGTGTGCATGGCGGCCAGGCCGACCAGGGTGCAGAGCAGCAGCGCGAGGCGGACCCACCGCCCGCCCGTCACCGCCATCGTCCGCACGCCACCACGCTAGAGCCTCGGCTGAAGTCGGCCGACCTCGACTCGCGGGTGCGCGGGTGGCCTCGGGCCAGGTCGGCGAGGAGCTGCGGGGCCCCGGGGTCGACGATCGATGCCGCCAAGAGACCGGGCCGGGAACTTTGGCTGCCTCCACCACACGACACCCCGACACGGTTCCACCGCGACCGGCCACGAACCGTGCCGCTCACCTGCCGCCGGGACACGTGCCGCACGGGCCCGCGCTTCGACGCACATCAGCCGGGGGTGAGGCGGACCCGGCGGATCAGTTGGGCGTTCAGCGCCACCACGATCGTGGACGCCGACATCAGGATCGCCCCGACCGCCGGGCTCAGCGCCACCCCCGCCCAGGCCAGCGCCCCGGCGGCCAACGGCAGGGCCACCACGTTGTAACCGGCCGCCCAGGCCAGGTTCTGCACCATCTTCCGGTAGGACGCTCGGGAGAGCCGGGCCACCGCCGCCACCCCACGCGGGTCGGACGAGGCGAGCACCACCCCGGCGGACTCGATGGCCACGTCCGTGCCGGCCCCGATCGCGATGCCCACGTCTGCGCGGGCGAGCGCCGGGGCGTCGTTGACCCCGTCGCCGACCATCGCCACGGTCAGCCCCCGGCGTTGCAGCTCGGTGACCTTGCCGTCCTTGTCGGCCGGCAGCACCTCGGCGAAGACCTCGTCCACTCCGGGCCGGAAGCCGAGGTCGGCGGCGACCGCGTCGGCCACCGCCCGGGCGTCCCCAGTGATCATGGCGATGGTCCGGACGCCCTGAGCCCGCAGCTCGGCGATCGCCTCGCGCGCCTCGGGGCGTACTTCGTCGGCGAGGGCGAGCGCGCCGAGCACCGTGCCGGGGAGGCGGACCAGGTGGAGCACGGCGGCCCCCCGCCCCGCCCACTCGGCGGCAATCCGGTCCAGCTCGGCGGGGAGGCCCACGCCCAGCTCGCGCAGCAGCGCCGGCCCGCCCGCCGCGTACTCCGTGCCGTCGATGGTGGCCCGCACCCCACGGCCCGGCAGTGCGCGGAAGCCGGTGGCCGGCGCGGGTCCGCCGCGTTGCTCGGCGGCGGCGACGATCGCTCGGGCCAGCGGGTGCTCGCTGTCCGCCTCGACCCCGGCGGCCAGCCGCAGCAGCTCGTCCTCACCGGTGCCGGCGACGGCCGCGACACCGGTCACGACGTGCTCGCCCCGGGTCAGGGTGCCGGTCTTGTCGAACAGCACCGCGTCGACGGTGCGCATCCGCTCCAGCGCGAGCCGGTTCTTCACCAGGATGCCAGAGCGCGCCGCAACCGCCGTGGACAGCGCGATGACCAGCGGGATCGCCAGCCCCAGCGCGTGCGGGCAGGCGATCACCAGCACCGTGACGGTCCGCACCACGGCCTCGTCGGCGTCGCCGAGGGCGGACCAGACCAGCACCGTGACCACGGCGGTGGCGGTGGCGACGTAGAACAGCCAGGCCGCGAAGCGGTCGGCGAGCGCCTGGGCCCGGCCGCTGGAGCGCTGCGCCTCGGCGACCATGCGCTGGATGCCGGCGAGGGTGGTCTCCTCGCCGATCGCCGCCACCTCGACCCGGATCGCCGAGTCCGTGGCCACCGTGCCCGCCACCACCCGGTCGCCGGCCGACCGGACGACCGGGCGGGACTCTCCCGTGATCATGGATTCGTCCAGCTCGGCGGCCCCGTCGACGACCCGGCCGTCGGCCGGCACCCGACCGCCCGGCCGGACCAGCAGCACGTCGCCGACGCGCAGCTCGGCCACCGGGACCCGATCGGTGCCGCCGTCGGGGCGGACCCGCTCGGCGTCGTCGGGCAGCAGCGCGGCCAACGCGGCGAGGGCGCCCCGGGCCTGACCGATCGCCCTCATCTCCTGCCAGTGCCCGAGCAGCATGATGGTGACCAGCGCCGCCAGCTCCCACCAGAAGTCCAGGTCGAACGCGCCGGCGCTGGTGGCCAGCGATGCGACGTACGCGACGCTGATCGCCATCGCGATGAGCAGCATCATCCCCGGTGCCCGGTCGCGTAGCTCCCGGACCGCGCCGACCAGGAACGGCCACCCGCCCCACCAGAAGACCGCCGAGCCGAGCACCGGGCCGACCAACGCCCGGCCGGGGAACTCCAGCGAGTAGCCGAACCAGTCCATCACCAGGTGGCTGGTGACGACGATCGGCAGGGTCAGCGCGAGGCAGAGCCAGAACCGGCGGCGGAACATCTCCGGGTCGTGCCCAGCGTGCTTGTCGTGCCCGCCGGGTCCGGCGCGCTTGTCCGGTGCGCCGGGTCCGGCGGGTGCGCCGTGCCTCGCGTGCGCTTCGTGGGCCATGTCTCCAAGATGCCCCGCCGCCGGTCAGATTGGCAGCATGTCGGTCAGACGGCGGTATCCGAGCGGCCGGAACACCGCCATGTCGCCGACATGGTGTCGACCGGCCTGCGTCCGCAGGTGAGGGTGGCTACGATTCCGGGCGATGGGACGCAGGATCCCGCTCCGGGCGACCGGAGGAGCGGAAGGGGCTTCGGATGGGCCGGCGGAGCGGGGGTCCTCGGGCGGGGGTCCTCGGGCGGCCGGCCCGGTGAGGTCGTTCGGGCAGCCAGCCCGGATCGACCGCCGCGACGCTGAACCGTCCGGGCCGCCGAGCCGTATCCCGCGCTGACACCGTTTGGAGACCGTCGATGGGCGCCGACCACAACCGACCCGCTCCGCCCACCCCGCCAGGGGTGCGGCGGCTCCTCGTCGCGACCGTGGTGCCCCTCTTCGTGATCACCGTGATCGCGGCGATCGTCCTGTGGCCCCGCGACGGCGGCCCGGAGGTCGACGGCGGCTCGCCGGTGCCCCGCTACCACGGCACAGTGACCCGGGTGGTCACCGAGGAGTGCCCGCCACAGCCCGGGACGCCGGAGGCCGGGCCGGACGTCGCGGACGGCCCGTGCGGCACGGTGACCGTCCGGGTGGAGCAGGGGCCGGACGCCGGGCAGCAGGTCGAGACGCCGATCCCCACCGGCCCCGGCGCGCCCACCGTCGCCGTCGACGACCGGATCGTGCTGGTGAAGCTGACCGACCCGGCGGACCCGACGGCGAGCGCCTACAACATCGCCGAGCACCAGCGCGGCACTCCGCTGGTCTGGCTGGCGGTGGTGTTCGCGCTGGCGATCGTCGCGTTCGGCCGCTGGCGGGGGGTGGCCGCCCTGGCCGGCCTGGCCGCCACCTTCGCCATCCTGCTGACCTTCGTACTGCCCGGGATCGGCGCGGGCGGGTCACCGCTGCCGATCGCCGTCGTCGGCTCCGCGCTGATCATGTTCGTGGTGCTGTACCTCACCCACGGGGTCAGCGCGCAGACGTCGGTGGCCGTCCTCGGCACCCTGGGCAGCCTGGTGCTCACCGGCCTCCTGGGCACCCTCGCCACGGCGGCCACCCACCTCACCGGGTACGGCAGCGAGGACGCCACCACCCTGTCGATGTTCCGGGGCGACGTGGATCTGCACGGCCTGCTGCTGGCCGGCATCATCATCGGTTCGCTCGGGGTGCTCGACGACGTCACCGTCACCCAGGCGGCCACGGTCACCGAGCTGGCGCACGCCAACCCGGGGCTGTCCCGGTTGCAGCTCTACCGGGCGGCCACCCGCGTCGGCCGGGCGCACATCGCCTCCACGGTCAACACGATCGTGCTGGCGTACGCGGGCGCGTCGCTGCCGCTGCTGCTCCTGCTCACCGCCGACTCCCGCCCGGTGACCGAGATCCTGACCAGCGAGTTCCTCGCCCAGGAGATCGTCCGCAGCGCGGTCGCCACGCTGGGCCTGATCGCCGCCGTGCCGCTCACCACCGGGCTGGCCGCCGTGGTCACCGCAGCGGGCCGCACCGCCGCGGGACGGACCACGGCAGGGCGCAGCGCCGCGGAAAGCGCCGCCGCGGGACGGACCAGGGCGACCCGGTCCGGTCCGGCGGGCGTCGGGGACGTGCCGGCGACGCGTACGCCGGGCAGCGGCCGGCGGCGGCCCGCGGAGCGGGATCTCGCGCTGGAGGCGCTCGGCGGCGGCCGGGCGGCCGAGGGGTTCCCCGACGACCACGCCCCCACCCACCCCCCGGCCGGACGGCCGCACCGAGAAGGAGGCACGGAGACCGCATGGTGACACTCCGCAGCGTGACCAATGGCGGCATCCGCCCTGAGAAGCGCATCACCGATCACCGACAGCGATTACGAAATAGCGCTTTCAGTCGGCAGCCGGACGTAGCTCCCCACGAGGACTCTCGGGTAACCTCGCTGCCGGTCACCGCCGAAGGCGCGAAGCGGCGCCTGCGGTGCCGCCGCCCAATCGCCGCGAGGCGAGCCGGGGAACCAGGTGCCCGGGGTGAATCCGCGCGAGCGGTAGGGGCCACTTCCGCCCCGAACCCGTCAGCTAACCCGGTCGGCGGTCGATGGAAGGGAACACTGTGACGGCACCCCTGCACCGCTGGTTGACCCCCGTGGTGGCCGTGCTCGCTGCCCTGGCGGTCGTCGCCGGGCCGGCCGCCCCGGCGCTCGCCCTGCCCTCCGCCGCCCCCCAACCGTCGGGGCACGAGGAGGACGACGAGCCCCAGCTCATCACCGATGTGATCGAGGCGACCAACCGGGACTACGCCCAGGCCAAGTCGAAGCTCGAAAAGTCGAAGAAGCGCCAGGCCCAGCTCGCCGAGGAGGTGCGGAAGGCCCAGGACGAGCTGGACGCGCTCGCGCCGCAGGTCGGCGAGATGGCCGCGCAGTCGTACCGGACCGGCCGGGTCGGCGCGATGGCGATGCTGTTGGAGAGCAACACCCCGGACTCGTTCGTCAAGCGCGCCTCCGCCCTCGACGAGCTGAACATGGTCAACGCCAACAAGCTGGCCGAGGTCAGCGCGGCCAAGAACCGCGCCGAGCAGGCCAAGCTCGCGCTCGACGCCGAGGTGCGCGAGCAGCAGAAGCAGGCGTCGGTCATGGCGAAGAAGAAGTTCGACGCCGAGAAGGCGCTCGCGCTGGTCGGCGGCGCGGGCTTCACCGGCGGTCTGGTTTCCGCCACCTCCCCGGTCGCGAAGATCGGGCCGGGCCGGACGTCGGACGGCGACTGGCGACCGGAGTCGTGCAGCGAGAACGACCCCACCACCTCCGGCTGCGTCACGCCCCGCACACTGCACGCGTACAAGGAGACCAAACGGGCCGGCTTCAACCGGTTCGTGGGCTGCTACCGGCCGGGCGGGCCGTGGGAGCACCCCAAGGGCCGGGCCTGCGACTGGTCGCTCCAGAACAGCGGATTCGCCCCCTGGCACAACAACGACACCCGGATGTACGGCAACAACCTGGCCGCGTTCCTCATCCGCAACGCCGACCGGCTCGGCATCTACTACGTCATCTGGAACCGGCAGATCTGGTTCCCGGCGACCGGCTGGAAGTCCTACAGCGGGCCCTCCAACCACACCGACCACGTGCACATGTCGCTGCTCTGACGCCGCGTGCCGCGCACGCCGAGAGGGGCCGTCCCACTGTGGGCGGCCCCTCTCGGCGCGTAAGGCGGCGCGTCTCAGGCGGCGGGTGTCAGGCGGCGGGTGTCAGGCGGCGGCGGGGGCCGGGAGGGCGGCCACCGTCCGCACCCCGCCGGCGCTGAGCCGGTACGACATTCCGACGACCGCGCACCGACCGGCGTCGACCTCGGCGGCCAGCACCGGCGACCGGTCGAGCATCGCCTCGACGGTGCACGCGATGTGGATGTCGACGATCTCGTCGATGCTCTCGACGCCCCGCTCGGCGGCCCGGTGCAGGCTGGGCACCACGGCGTCCACCACGGCCCGCAGGTTGCCGGCGGGCTGGGTGCCGGTGCCGGCCGCCGCCCGGGCCGCCTGCACCGCTCCGCAGGAGTCGTGGCCGAGCACCACCACCAGGGGGGTGCCCAGCACGGTCACGGCGTACTCGACGCTGCCCAGCACCTCGGGGCCGACGGTGTGCCCGGCGGTGCGGACCACGAAGAGGTCCCCCAGGCCACGATCGAAGATGATCTCGGCGGCGAGCCGGGAGTCGGAGCAGCCGACGATCACCGCGAACGGGTGCTGGCCGTCGGCGACGGCCGTCCGGTGGTCGGCGTCCTGGTTGGGGTGGCGCGGCGCTCCGGTGACGAAGCGGTGGTTGCCGGCTTGCAACTCGACGAGGGCCCGGCCCGGGGTGCAGGGGACGCCCGGGGTGCCCAGCTCGCCGGGTCGCCCGATGGTCGAGAGGGGTTCGAGCTGCCCGGAGTTCGACTGATCCATCGACATGCTGGAATGCTTCATGCCCCATCACCTCGTCATTCACGCGCACGACCAGTTCCCCCACGGTCACACGCAGCGAAAGGCACGTCAAGCGTTACGTGATACACATTTCCTGTGTTGGGAAGGGGTTGCGCGGGGCCGAGCGTTGGCCCGCGTCGGCCCAGGGGCGTGCCCGTCGTCGCCGAGCCCTAACATGTCCGACATGGCGACGACAGCAGGCGGGAACGGGAGCACCCGGAACTGGACGTTCCTCACCAACCACGGCCACGTGCTGCTCGCCATCGCCCGCAACCCGACCGCCCGGCTGCGCGACGTCGCGGACGAGGTGGGTGTGACCGAACGGGCGGCCCAGGCGATCGTGGCCGACCTGGAGGCCGGCGGCTACCTGCGGCGGACCCGGGTGGGCCGGCGCAACGAATACACGGTCGACCCCAGCGGCCACTTCCGCCACCCGGCCGAGGCGGACCGCCAGGTCGGCGACCTGCTCGCCCTCTTCACCACCGACCATGCCGAACCGCACACCTCGGACCACACCGCCCGGGGCACCTCGGACCATGCCGAACCGCACACCTCGGACCGCACCGCCCCGGGCACCTCGGACCAGGCCGAACGGGACGCCGGGTGACCGAGCGGGCCGAACGGCGGCGGGCCGGACTGCGCCTGGCCGGACCTCGGCGGGCTGCGCTGCCCGCGCTGACGGCGGCTCTGCTCGCCACGGCCGTCGGGCCGCCCGCCCCGGCGTCGGCCGCCCCTAGCTGCGGGCCGGCCGGGAACCCCGCGCCCACCGAGGCACCGTGGGCGCTGACCCGGCTCGACCCGGCCTCGGCGTGGCGGACCACCCGGGGCGAGGGCGTCACCGTGGCGGTTGTCGACTCCGGCGTGTCGGCCACCCACCCGCTGCTGCGGGGCCAGGTGCGCCCCGGCCAGGACTTCAACGCGCTGCCCCGCAACGAGGGCCAGTGCGACGAGGCCGGGCACGGCACGATGGTCGCCGGCATCATCGCCGGCCGGGAGGGCACCGGCTCGCCGTTCACCGGCATCGCGCCGGCCGCCCGGATCCTGCCCGTACGCGTGCTGCCGGACACCCGGCGCACCACCGACGAGGGGCTGCCGGCGCAGATCGGCCTGGCCATCCGCTGGGCCGTCGACCAGGGCGCCGACGTGATCAACCTGTCCCTGGTCACGCTGCCCCGCCCGGAGCTGGCCGCCGCCGTCGAATACGCCCTCGGCAAGGGTGTCGTGGTGGTGGCCGCCGCCGGCAACCGGCAGGAGCAGCAGCAGAACCTGCCGGCGTACCCTGCGGCGTACCCCGGGGTCATCGCCGTCGCCGGCGTCGACGCGCAGGGCGGCCACGTCGGCAGCTCGGTCAGCGGCGACTACGTGGACATCGCCGCCCCGGGGCTGGACATCCTCGGCCCCGCGCCCCGGGGGCAGGGATACCTCGCCGAGCCGCAGGGCGGCACGAGCTTCGCCGCCGCGTACGTCTCGGGGGTCGCCGCGCTGGTCCGCGCCGCCCACCCGGACCTCACGCCGGAAGGGGTGGAATACCGGCTCACCCGCACTGCGGACAACCCCCCGGACGGGCACAACGCGGAGGTCGGGTACGGGGTGGTGAACCCGTACCGGGCCGTCACCAGCGTGCTCGGCACGCGCACCGACCCGCCGCCCGGGGCGCTGGCCGCGCCGGCCCCGCCACAGGACCCGCTGGGCTGGCAGCGGGCCGTGGCGGTCTGGGTGGCCGCGGTCGGCGCGGTCCTGGCCGGCGTGCTGCTGGCCGTGAGGCCGATCCTGACTCGGGGGCGGAGCCGGGGCTGGCGACCGGGCCGCCGCCCCACCCCCGCCGGGTGACCACCGCCGGGCCGCTCCCGCCGGGTGACCACCGCCGTCCCACCCCGCCCTCGCGGGTGACCACGAGCGGCCACTCGCGCCGTCAGCGCAGGATGCCGGGGGTGGCGTCGCCGCCCGCACCCCAGACGTCCTCGTCCTCCTCCAGCCAGGTGTTGCGCACCTGCTCCTCCTCGGCGTAGCCGGCGCCGCCGCCCATACCGGCCATGCCGCCCCGGCCGGCCGTCGCGCCACCGGGCCGACCGGCACCCGCCGCGGCCCTGCCGCCCGAGCCCCGGGCGCCGGCGGCCCCGCCGCCCATGCCGGGGGCCATCATGCCGCCCATGCCCGGCTTGCCCGCGCCGAGCCGACCGCCCGCGCCCCGACCGGCAGCCCGGCCCGCGCCGGCCGCGCCGCCGCCGAGCATCGGCGGCAGCCCGGGGCTGACCGTCTTGCCGAGCGCGCCGCCGCCGGGGATGCCGCCGCCCGCGCCACCGCCGGACGGGCCCGCGCCGCCGCCCAGCCCACCGCCCGCGCCGAGACCGGTGGTGGTCGGCGCACCGGCACCGGCCAGCCCTGTCCCGTAGCCGTCGTCCAGCCCGCCCGGGTCCACGGACCCGGTGTCAGGGAGGTCGGTGACCGGGTTGAGGTCCGGGTGGGTCGTCGACTCGAAATCGGGCCTGCCGTCGTCGAGCCCCGGCAGCCCGTCGATGCCGGGCGGAGACGTGGGATCGAGGCCGCCGCTCGTCGGCATGCCACCCACCGGCGGGACCCCGCCGGCGCCACCGGCGCCCGGGCCGCCGCCGAGGTTCGGCACCTCCGTCGGGCCCGGGTTTTGGCTGCTGGGGGTCACCGAGCCCGGCACCTCCATCGTGCGGTCCTTGAAGTTGCCGTTGACCTCGTCGTAGACCTTGCGGGCGTCGCCCTCCTGATCGGAGAACCAGCCCGTCACCCAGTCGCCCACCTTGCCGAGCTGCTCGACCGGCCAGCTGCCCATGAGCTCCGCCGTGACCCGGGTCTCGAAGAGCCCCACGCCGAGGGTGATCTCGCCGTTGCGGGCCGCCAGGACGTCACCGACGCAGGCCGCCGGGACGGGCATCTTGTTCTGGGCGTCCTCCAACTGGCTGGCGGCGGTCTCCAGGGTGGTCACGATGCTGACCTTGCCCCGCCCCGGGTTGTCGATGTCGTCGACGATCGACTTGGCGTTCTTGGCGAGCCCCTCGATGTGCGTCTTGAACGCCTCGTACGCCGGGCCCTTCCAGGCCGCGCCGATGTCCTTGACGTTCTTCTCCAGGCTCTCCCGGACCTGATCGAGGTTCTTGATCAGCTCCTTCCAGCCCAGCGCGGCGCTCTGCACGTCGGCCGGGCGGCCCTCGACGAGCACCTCCCGGGCCATGTCCTCCCAGCTCTTGTCCCCCACGTCCCGCTCCCGTCGATCTAGCTGCCGCCGCGGGCGGCGTCGGTGAAGGCCTGCTGCATCTCCTGCGCGGTCATCTCGTTGGCCCCCTCGGCGGTCTCGTAGTTGCGCTTCACCGTGCGCAGCGCCTCGGCCGCCGAGTAGAGGTTCTCCGAGAGGGTGCGCAGCCCGCTCTCGGTGCCGCTGTGGACCTGCTGGTGCCGCTGGGCGAGCTGCACCGCGTACGGGAAGCCGCCGAGCGGCCCCTTACCGGCGACGGCCTGGCCGCCGCCGAGCTTCTCCGAGATGTCGGCCATGTCGTAGGAGAGCCGGTGGAGGTAGCTGGCATGCGTCTCCAGCCAGGTGATGGCCGAGTCGAGGTTGCCGGCGTCCCACTCCGTCTGGACGCCCTTCTCGCCCTTGCCGGCGACCAGCCCGCTCGGCGTCTCGGCCTGCTCCACGCCGATCCGGTCGAAGCTGAACCCCCGGATGTCGACCATCCCCGGATAGGCCGGGTTGACCGGCAGCGGCACGGGCAGGTCGATCTCCACCCGGTCCGGATCGTTCTTCTCGTCGCTCATGATGCCCTCCCCTGGCCCCGTTTCTCAGGTGTCGGTGTCAGCGCGGCTGCGGGCCCGGCGGGCCGGACGGTGGCGCCCCCGGCGGCTGCCCCGGCGGATACGGGCCGGGCGGATACGGGCCAGGCGGCCCCGGCGGGTACGCGCCCGGTGGCGGGCCAGGCGGGTGCGGCCCCGGCGGAGCGGGCGGGACGCGGCGGCGGGCCGCCCGGCGGTTGACCACGACCAGCACCACGACCACCGCGCCGGCCAGGAGCACCGCGAGTAGGCAGAACGCGAGCCGGATCGGGGCGTCGTCGGCCAGGCCGAAGGAGACCGCAGGCCGGCCGTCGTCGGAGTCGTCACCGTCGGAGTCCGCGTCGGGGTCGCCCGGCTTCGCGGACGCGCCGGCCAGCAGCGGGTTGCCGTCCACCTCGGGCACCGTGGCGGTCAGCGCGGCGAGCACGTCGACGTTGCCGAAGCCGTACTCCGGGTCGCGGCCGGGGGCACCCCGGTCCCGCGCGGTGCGGATCAGCCGGTTGACCACGTTCGCGGCGTCGAGCTTGGGATAGCGGGACCGCACCAGGGCAGCAACCCCGGAGACGATCGCCGCCGCGTCGCTGGTCCCGTCGTTCACGCCGTAGCCGTTCGGCGACACCGGCGGCGGCGCCGCGCTGATGATCCGTTCACCGGGTGCCGCGAGCCCCAGCTCCGGGCCGGTGACCGACCCGCTCCACCGCGAGCCGTTCTTGCCGGCGGCCCCGACCGCGAGCACGCCGGGAATGTTCGCCGGCATCGGCACGGTCTGGTCGGTGCGGCGGTTGCCGCCGGCGGCCACCAGCACCGCCCCCTTGCCGAGCGCGTACTGGACGGCCTCGGCTACCTGCGGGTCGGTGCCGGGAGCGCCGATGGACAGGTTGATCACGTCGGCTCCGGCGTCGGCCGCCCAGCGGATGCCGCCCGCGATGTCCCACTCGCGCGGCTGCCCCAGCGCGACCGGCAGGATCCTCGCCTCCGGGGCGATGCCGAGCAGGCGCATGGGCCCGCCGCCCCGGCCGGCGATGATGCCGGCCATCGCGGTGCCGTGGCCCTTCTCGCGGTCGGGGTCGGCCTGGCCGTCGGCCCGGACCGCGCTGGACAGGGAGGTGCCCCTCAGGACCTGCCCGCGCAGGTCGGGGTGGGCGGCGTACACCCCGCCGTCGATCACCGCGACCGTGACGCCCCTGCCCCGGGTCAGCTTGTGCGCCTCGGGGATGCGCAGCGTGTCGAGGTGCCACTGGAGGCCACGCACCGTGTCGGCGGCGCGCGCCGGGGCGGGCGCGGTCAGCAGGCCACCACCGGCCACGGTGACCAGTGCCAGCATCACGGCAGCGGACCGCAGCAGCGGCCGGTGGTGTCTCCCCGTGCGCATCGTTCTCCCCCGGCCCTCGTCGACCGTCACGCAGAACGGCTCCGGTCCGGTCGAGCCGGACCGGAGCCGCGTCGGCGTCAGTTCAGCTGTTCCACACCTTGGAGTTGCTCATCTCCGTGGAGACGTAGTTCTCGCGGGCGATGCCGACCGCGCCACCGATGTCGTTCAGGATCTTGTTGATGTCCCGGACGGCGGCGTCCCACTGCGCCTGGTGCTGCTCGTAGGCGGTGCGGTCCTCGCCCTCCCAGTGCAACTTCGTCAGCATGGACCGCAGCGTGTCGAGCTTCTCGTCGATGGTCCGCGAGATCGCGGTCATCTGCTGGTGGCTGCTCTCGAGGACCGCGTAGTCGACCTTGATGCTCATGATTTCCTCCCCTGCGCCTGGCTGCCGGTCACGGGTTCAGCGCAGCGTGGAACTTGTCCAGCATCTGCTGCTGCTCCTCGTCGTTGACCTGGTGGGTCGTGCCGCCCTTGTCGAGCAGGTCGGCGATGTTGTCCATCGCGGTCAGCAGCTTGGCGGTGTCCTCGTTCCAGCGCAGCATGAGCTGCTGGAAGCCCGAGGATGCCTGCCCCTTCCAGGCCATCGCCAGGTCGTCGACCACGTTCCACAGCTTCTTCAGCTCACCGTCGACATCGCCGCGCGTGGACCGCACGTCATTCGCCGCGGTATGCAGAGTCGATGCGTCGACCTCGAACGCCATGCTTCACACCCTTCCGTCATCGTTGTGGCGGCGGAACTCTGCCGCGCCCCTCCCCCGTGGCAAGGCGACCAACCCCACCGACGGACATTCAGGATGCACCGTAACCGACCCCGTCCACGCCGCGCAGCCCTGCCATCACGTCGCGGCAGACGCGCCGCCGCCCCGATCGTGAGTGGAGCGTCTCATCGGACCGGGTCGGCGAGCGTCAGGAGGGCTTACGGTACGACCGCACGTGCATCACCACGCCGAACACCAGGATCGCGGCCACCAGCACCACGAACGGCCAGAGCACCGGCTTCTCGAAGGCCCGGTCCAGCGCCACCGGGAGCATCGCGGCGCCGCCCGCGAGGACTCCCACCTCGCTGACCCGCATGAGCCAGGCCACCCGCCAGAGCCGGGCGACCCAGCCCAGCACAAGGAAGACCGGGATGGTGACTATGGAATACACGAAGAGCGCCACCATGTCGCCGCCTCTCACTGGTAGAACTTGGAGTCCTTGACCCAATCGATCTTGATGTCCTTGATGTCCGGGTCGGTGCCGGTGGCCGCCCAGCCGGGGCGGGAGTCCGACACGAAGGCGAACCGGTTGTTGTTCTGAAACCCCGCCATCACGCTGGTGAACAGCGCGCTGATGTCCCCGAAGACCAGGGCGAGGATTGCCACGCTCACGGTCAGCCCGGTGATCCCGATCGCCTCGGCGATGGGCGCGGTCGCCGGGAACGCCTGGAGGGCGACCGACGCGATCACCGCGATCAGGACCGGGATGAGCGCCTCGACCAACGCGTTGACCGCGTCGTTGAAGGCGTCCCGGGCGGCGGTGAGGCTCTCCTTGTTGGCGTTGAACGCCTCGGCCAGTGAGTTGATCTCCGCCCCCAGCTTGCGGAGGAAGAGCTCGAACGCGTCCCGGTCGTCGAAGTCCCACTCCTCGTCGGACGGCGGCACCTGCCCGAGGGCCGCGCCGAACTGGTCCGCGCCGAGCAGCCGGGCGGCGTCGCCCCACTCCTTGATGGACTTGTTGACCTCGTCGTTGTCGAACGTCTCCAGGTAGGCGATGCCCAGGGCGAGGAAGCTCGCGCCGACCAGCCACATCCAGTTGGCCCGGGCCGCCGGGAGCAGGCCCCGCACCGGCGCCGTCGTCGCGGCGACCGAGTGCGTGCCGGTCACCGTGCCGGCCGCGTTGGCGATCAGAATCTCCGTCATCGACTGCTTCCCCCGTCGCGCGTCGGGCCGGTCACTCGACAACCCAGGGCTGGTCCGACTTCTCCCAGTTCTTCGCGGTCTGTTCGAGCTGCTCGGCCGCCCGGTGCAGGTGCTCGATGCCGGTCTTCACGTTCTCCAGGTGGCCGTCGACCGAGGCGTTGTGCGCCTCCACGGTCGCGCCGCCGAAGAGGGTCAGCGAACCGTCCGACAGCTTCACGCTCTCCAGCAGCGACTGCACGTTGCGCAGGTATTGGATCGGGCCGTCCGGGGCGTCGAGATTCCGGCTCGCCTTGCGGATCGCGTCGACGTCGACCTTGTTCGCCATCGTGTCTCCCCTGTCGGCTCAGCGGCGCAGGCCGCGGAACGGATCGCCCAGGTCCACCCCGAACCGGCGGAACCAGTCCTGGGGGGTCAGGGTGCCGGCCTGGGCCTGCCGGACCAGCTCGGAGCCGCCGAGCATCTCGGTGAGCAGTTCCTGCTGGTGCTCACCGAAGGCCGCGTACGCCGCGTCGATGGCGGCCTGGAGCGACTCCGCGAGGGAGAAGCTGTCCAGCCGCATCGCCCGGGCGTTGATCTCGATGTCGCCGACCTTCATCTCACCGTCGACCGTGACCCGGACCAGGCCGTCCGGGCTCTCCCCGGCCACCCGCAGCTCGGCGCGCTGCCGCTGGAACTCGGCCAGCCGGCGCTGCTGCTCCTGCGCCTGACGCAACATGCTCTCGACAGCGCCACCAGCGCCGCCGTACCCCCCCGAGGTGCTCACCGCAGTCCCTTCTGCACAAGCGACGATCGGCCCGACGCTACCGGACCGGGTCGTCCGACGTCCGCCCCGAGCCCTGACGAAACGCGGCCTAGGCCGGTTCGGACCAGGCCGTCTGGATCAGCTGCCGGCCGTCGCGCCGCCGCACCAGCGTGCCCCGCCCGGGCGGCTGCGGGCTCGGACGCAGCGTGCCGAAGACGGGCCCCTCCTCCCGAGCACCGGACATCAGCAGGCCCGGCGAGTCCAGCTCGCGCAGGCGTTGCAGCACCGGCTCGTACAGCGCCCGCGCCACCCCGCCGACGCGGCGGGTGACGATCAGGTGCAGGCCGATGTCGCGGGCCTGCGGCAGCAGCTCGTGCAGCGCGCTGAGCGGGTTGTTGCCGCCGGAGGCGACCAGGTCGTAGTCGTCCACCAGGATGTAGAGGTCCGGCCCCTTCCACCAGCTGCGGTCGCGCAGCTGGGCGGTGGTGACGTCCGGGCCGGGCAGCCGGTTGGACAGCGCGCTGCGGATCGACGCGAGGCCCTGCGCGAAGACCTGGTTGGACGGGGCGTAGTCGAGCAGGTGCTCGCCCTCGACGGCACCGAGCAGGCCGCGCCGGTAGTCGGCGATGACCAGGCGGGCCTGGGCCGGGGTGTAGCGCTCGACGATCCCCTTCGCGATCACCCGCAGCAGGTTGGTCTTGCCGCACTCGGCGTCGCCGAAGACCGTCAGGTGCGGCTCGTTGGCCAGGTCCAGGTGGACCGGGGCGAGCGCCGACTCGTTGACCCCGATCGGCAGGCCGGGCGCGGACCGGTCGGCCACCCGGGCCAGCTCGGCCAGCGGCAGCCGGCGCGGCAGCAGCCGTACCCTCGGGGCGAGGGCTCCCGGCCACGACCGCGCCACGTGCCCGGCCAGGGCGACCGACGCCTCGGTCAGGTCGTCGACGTCGCGGCGGCCGTCGATCCGGGACACCGCCGCCAGGAAGTGCAGCTTGTCGCGGGTCAGGCCGCGACCCGGGGTCTTCTCCGGTACGTTCTGCGCGGCCCGCCGGTCGATCTCCGACTCGGCCGCGTCGCCGAGCCGCAGCTCCAGCTTCGTGCCGAGCAGGTCGCGCAGGTTGATCCGGACCTCCGCCCAGCGCACCGCCGTGATCACCACGTGGATGCCGAAGCCCAGCCCCCGGTTGGCCAGGTTGGTGATGGTCTGCTCCAGCTCCTCGTACTCCTGGCGCAGCGTGTTCCAGCCGTCCACCACGAGGAACACGTCGCCGAACGGGTCGTCGGTGAACTCGCCGGCCGCCCGGCGCCGCCGGTACGCGGCCACCGAGTCGATGCCGTGCTGGGTGAACCGCTGCTCCCGCTCGTCGATGATCCCGACCACCTCGGCGACCGTGCGGCGGACCGCCTCGGTGTCCCGCCGGCCGGCCACCCCCGCCATGTGCGGCAGCCCCTCCAGGCTGCGCAGCGCCCCGCCGCCGAAGTCGAGGCAGTAGAACTGCGCCTCGCGCGGGGTGTGGGTGAGCGCCAACGAGGCGAGCAGCGACCGCAGCATGGTGCTCTTGCCGGACAGCGACGCGCCGACGATCACCACGTTGCCGCCCGCGCCGGCCAGCTCCACCATCATCGGGTCGCGCCGCTGCTCGTACGGGCGGTCCACCACCCCGACCGGGACGGTGAGCCGGCCCCGGCCCGCCCAGGCGGCGGTGGTCAGCCCGTACGTCGGGTCGACGGCGAGCTGGCCGAGCAGGTCCAGCAGGCTCGGCGGCTCCGACAGCGGCGGCAGCCACACCTGGTGGGCGGGCCTGCCCTGGCCGGCGAGCCGACCGATCAGCACGTCGAGCATCGCCACGGCCTTGCCCTCGGCCGGCTGCTCCGGCTCGGCCTCCGGCTCCAGGTCCGGTTCCGGGGCAGGTGCCGGCACGAACCCGGTGCCGTACGGCACGATCCGGCGCTGCACCAGCGCCTGCGCCGAGCGCGCCTGCTCCCCCGGCGCCCGGTACGGGCCGGACACGTACGCGGCGCGGAACCGCAGCATGGTGGCGGTGTCGGTCTTGAGGTAGCCGTGGCCGGGGGCGCTGGGCAGCTCGTACGCGTCGGGCACGCCGAGCACGATCCGGCTCTCCACGGCCGAGAAGGTGCGCAGGCCCACCCGGTACGACAGGTGCGTGTCCAGGCCGCGCAGCTTCCCCTCCTCCAGCCGCTGGCTGGCCAGCAGCAGGTGCACGCCCAGCGACCGGCCCAGCCGGCCGATCATCACGAACAGGTCGATGAAGTCGGGCTTCGCGGCGAGCAGCTCGCTGAACTCGTCGCAGATGATGAGCAGGCTCGGCATCGGGTCCAGCGGCTCGCCGGCGGCCCGCGCCTTCTCGTACTCGAATCGGGAGACGTAGTTGCCGGCGGCCCGCAGCGCCTCCTGGCGGCGGTTCATCTCGCCGGCCAGGGCATCGCGCATCCGGTCGACCAGCGGCAGCTCGTCGGAGAGGTTGGTGATCACCGCGCTGGTGTGCGGCAGCGCGTCCAGGGAGGCGAACGTCGCGCCGCCCTTGAAGTCGACCAGGACGAAGTTCAGCTCCTCCGAGGAGTGGGTGACCGCGAGGGCGGCGACCACCGTACGCAGCAGCTCGCTCTTGCCGGAGCCGGTCGCGCCGATGACCAGGCCGTGCGGGCCCATGCCCTCGTGCGCGGACTCCTTGAAGTCCAGCTCGACCACGTTGCCGTCGGGGCCGACGCCGAGCGGGATGCGCAGCCGGTCGCGGTGGCTGCGCGGTCGCCACGTCTGTCGTACGTCGACGGTGGCGGCGTCGCCGACGCCGAGCAGGTCCGGCAGCTCGGTGCTGCGGGCCAGCGGCTCCTCCGCGCCGGCCTGCTGCTGGGAGAGCCGGTAGGGGGCGAGCTGCCGGGCCAGCCCCTCGGCCGCGGCGGCGGTGAGCCGGTCGGGGCGGCCCAGCCGGGTGGTGGTCGCGCCCCGGACCAGGTCCACGGCGGTGCCGTCGCCGACGTCGAGGCAGAGCAGCCAGCGGCCGGCGTCACGGGGGACGACCCCGGAGAGGTCCAGCATCGTGGTGCCGAGCAGGCTCGGCCCGGTCAGCGCGCAGGTGGCGGCGACCTCGCCGCCGTCGACCACCACCACCAGGTGCGACGCGGTGGTCAGCGGCTTGGCGTCCGGGCTGAACCGGTGCCGGCCGGCCAGCTCGTCGGCGAGGGACTCCTCGGCCTCGGCGAGGGTGGCGAAGACCAGCCGGCGGGCCCCCGCCGCGTCGGTGCGCCCGGGGTGCTGGGCGTGCGGCAGCCACTTCACCCAGTCCCAGGCGGGCTGCCGGTCCTCGGCGGCGACCACGACGACGACCAGGTCGTCCGGGGCGTGGAAGGTGGCGAGCTGACCCAGGGTCGCCCGGGCCAGGTCGAGCACCGGCTCCCGCTCGCCGCGCAGCACCACCCGGGAGAACGCCCGCACCGACAGCGCGGTGGGCAGGTCCGGCACCGTCGAGTGGGCGCGGACGAACCGGCGCAGCGCGATCGCGCTCATCGGCTCCAGGTCCTCCACCGGCTTCGTCTCCGGCGGCACGATCTCCACCGCCAACCGCTGCGGGCCGACGGCGATCCGCGCCTCGCCGAAGTCGTCCTCGGTGACCCGGCGTTCCCAGAGCCGCCGGGACGCGGCGATCGACCAGAGCGCGTCGGGCTCCGGGTGCCGCCAGGTCATGGCGGCCCGCTGCTGCTCGGCCGCGCGCCGGGTGCGCTTGCGCATCTGGGCCAGGTAACGCATGTAGTCGCGGCGCTCGGCGTTCAGCTCGGCCTTGTCGTTGCCGCCGGTGCTCAGCGAACCGAGGGCCATGCCGAGCATGGAAACCCCGAAGAGACCACCCGCGACGTACGTCATCATGCCGCCGCCCCGGCCGGCGTAGAGGAACGCCATCGCGCCGACGCCGCAGAGCATCGGCAGGATCATCAGCAGCTGACCCATGCCCCGGGGGGTCGGCTCGGGCAGCTCCGGCGGCGATTCCAGCAGCACCTCGCCGCGCGGCAGGGCGGGCCCCGGTTGACGCGGAAGCCGACGGAACACGACGGTGCTCACGGCGTTCTCCTCCCCCAGAAGCGGCCCGGATCCCCCGTAAGCGGCCCGGGTGCCGGCCGGCGCGGCGTGACGTGACGTGCGGCCGGGGTGACGCGACGACCGGGCGCGGGCCATCGGGTGGGCATCGTACGTGGGGGTCATCGTAGGTAATCTCCCGTGGGCGTCGTGGACCCACTTCGGCGGCGGCCCGGGCGGGTGGAGCGTAGGCGAGCGCGAGGAGGCCACAGTGGCGACGAGGACCGCGACCGGGGGCCTGAGCCGGATCACCATCGTGGCGCCCCGGACCAGGATGGACCTCGCCCTCCCCGCCGACGTGCCCCTGGCGGACCTGCTGCCGACCCTGCTGCGGTACGCCGGTGAGGACCTCGCCGACGAGGGGGTGCGGCACGGCGGCTGGAGCCTGGCCCGGCTCGGCGGGCAGCCGCTCGACGGTGGCCGTACGGCCGCGCAGCTCGGCGTCCGCGACGGGGAGGTGCTCTACTTCAACCCCCGCGCGGCGGCGGCCCCGGAGATCGTCTTCGACGACGTGGTGGACGCGGTGGCGACCGCGACGAATCAGCGCCCCGGCAGCTGGCAGGTGAGCACGAGCCGGTCGTTCGCGGTGCTGTTCGCGGCGGCGGCGCTGTCGGCCGGCGCGCTGGCGGCGCTGTTCGCGGGCCCGCCGCAGCTGCCCGGCGCGGTCGCCGCCCTGCTGGTCGCGGTCGCCCTGGTGGTCGGCGCGGCCGTGCTGTCCCGGGCGGCCGGCGACAGCCGCACCGGCGCGGTGCTCGCCCTGGTCGGCCTCGGGTACGCCGCCGTCGGCGGCCTGCTGGTGCTGGCCGGCGACCGGGGCCTGGGCGAGCTGGCCAGCCCGCACGTGCTGCTCGCCGCGACCGCCGTGGTGGTGTTCGGCGCGGCAGCCGCGCTGGCGGTCGGCGACCGGCTGCCGCTGTTCTTCGGCGCGGTCGCCGTGGGCGGGGCGGTCGGCTTCGGCGCGGTGGTGAGCCTGGCGTTCTCGGTGGGCGCGCCGGCCGCCGCCGCGGTGGTCGCCACGGTCGCGTTCGCCGCGCTGCCGGCCCTGCCGATGGCGGCGTACCGGCTGGCCCGGCTGCCCGTGCCGTCCATCCCGACCGGCCCGGACGACCTGAAGACCGACACCGAGACCGTCGACGGCCGCAGCGTGCTGCGGCGCAGCGAGCGGGCCGACGCGTTCCTCACCGCTCTGCTGTGGACGGTCGCGCTGCTGGTGCTGGGCGGGGAGTTCGTGCTCGCCGTCGACGGCCGGCTGCCGGCGGTGCTGCTCTGTCTGGTGCTGGCCCTGCTGTCGCTGCTGCGCGCCCGGCCGTTCCTCGGCCGCGCCCAGCGCGTGCCGGTGCTGCTGGCCGGCAGCCTCGGGCTGGGTCTCGCGGCGGCGGCCACGTTCGCCGCCGGCGGGGCGGCGGTCCGGCTCGGCGTGGTCCTCGGCGGGCTGGTGGTGGCGGCCGTGGTCAGCCTGATCTACGGGCTGACCGTCGCGGGCAAGCGGATCTCGCCGGTCTGGGGACGCCTGCTGGACATCGTCGAGGTCCTGCTGATCATCTCGCTGGTTCCGTTCGCGGTCTGGGTCTGCGGCCTGTACGGCTGGATCGTCAACCTCCGCCCCTGACCCGGCTCTTCTCCCTCCCCCTCCACTCCCCTCGCCTGGCGTGGGTTGATCAAGAGGTTTGCGTCAGCGGCAGCGAAGAACCTGACGCAAACCTCTTGATCACCGGGGCTCAGTCGGGGCGGTGGTCGACGATGCGGCGGGCCACCGGGGCGGTGGCGTAGACGGCGGGGCCGTGCTCGCCGTCCAGGGGGCGGGCCGGGGCACCCGCGCGGCGGGCCACGTCCCGGACCACTTTGACCAGCGCCTCGACGTGGTCGGCCGGGGCTGCGACGCGCAGCAGCGGCGGGCCGGGCCGGTCGCCGGGGCGGAGCACGGCCGCGAACGTGTGCGACGGCGCGGAGGTGGCGGTGACGGCGTCCACCAGAGGAGCCCAGGTGGCTCCGGCGCGGGCGCGCAGGGCCAGGCAGCGCTGGGTCCAGCCGCCGCCGCGCAGCCCGGTCCAGGTCTCCGCCTGCGGCTCGGGCGTCAGGTCCAGGCCGGCCCCCGAGACCAGCGCGGCGCGCAGCTCGTCCCGGCCCAGGACCCGGTGGGCGAGACCGGCGGCGTGCAGCGCCTTGCCGAGCCGGCCGACCGCCGCGGCCACGGTGCGGTGCACGCCGAGCGTTCCGCCGCCCCGGGTCACCGCCTCGGTGCGGGCGTCCCGCACGGACAGCCGCACGGCGACCCAGACGGTGCGGTGGGCGGCCGGGGCCGCGCCCGGCGTCGGATACCAGACGAGGGTGTGCGCGACGACCTGGGCCAGCGACACCGGCGCGGTGAACCCGGTGAGCACCGCCAGTGCCCGGTCCACCACCGCCGCGTCGATCGAGCCGGCCGGCGCGCCGGTGGGCGGGTCCAGTGCCACGGCGGCGAACCAGCCCCGGACGTCCTGGCCGACGCCGAGGCGGGTGCCGCGCTCGGTCAGCTCGATCATGGTCAGCTCGGGGGCGAGGACGGCCAGCCGGGCCTCGCCCGTGCCGCCGCCCGCCGCGGCCCGGCCCTCCTCCCGGCGCAGTCGCAGCCGGCGGCGCAACAGCAGGTCCTCGTACCACCAGCGGCCGCCCCGGCGGGCGAAGGCGGCGGCGACGGCCGCGACCGCGGCGACCCCGACGACGACCCGCCACGCGGGACCGCCCAGCGCTGAGTGGACGGCCAGCGCGGCCAACTCCGCCACGACGAGCTGGCCGACGACGACCGGGCCGAGCCGGCCCCGGCTGCGCCGGTCGGCGGGGACCACCGGCCGGTCGGGCGGCACGGGCCGGCCGGGCGGTTCGGCGGCCGTACGACCGGGCGGCGCGGCCGTACGACCGGACGGCGCCTGGACCTGCGTCATCGGTGGGCGTCCCTTCTCGACAGCGGCTCTCCTGGCGGCCGGCGCGGGCGGTGGCCGTGTCCCGGGTGGGCGGGTGGCCCTCCCCCGGGCGGTGACCACGGTGACCGGCCGACGGCCCCTTATCGTAGGGAAGCCCGTGGCGAGGCTCGGACCTGATCGCCACGGCCCCACCCCGTCGTCGGGCTCGATCGTCGCGGCCCGACCCGCCGCCGGAGGTAGCTCATGCGGACCCGCCGCGACCAGGTGCAGGCGTACCGCTTCGTCACCCGCCGGATCGTCTCCGCGCTGCTCTCCGGCGACCCGGAGACGACGAACCTGCCGATGCGGCGGCTCGGGCTGGCGGTGGTCGGCAGCGTGGTGGCCGCGGCGGTGGTGCTCGGCGGCGTCGGCGCGTACGGCCAGCTCACCGGAAACGCCGCGCCACTGGAGGCGAACACGCTGGTGATCGAGCGGGAGACCGGGGCGACGTACGTCTACGTGGACGGCCTGCTGCACCCGACCCTGAACTACGCCTCGGCCCGGCTCGTCCTCGACGAGGCGGACCCGACGGTGCGCACGATGTCGCGAGAGTCCATCGCGGACCGGGCGCGCGGGCGTACCGTCGGGATCGTCGGCGCGCCGGACGCGCTGCCCGACCGGAAGGCGCTGGTCGGTCTGCCCTGGTCGGTCTGCGACGTGCCGGACCCGGCCGCCCCCGACCGGTCCACCACGCACGTGGTGATCGACCGGCCGCTCCCCGGCGGCACGCCGCTGGGCGACCGGGCGGTGCTGGCCACCGTGGACGGCCGGCGCTACCTGCTCACCGGCGACGCCCGGCTGCGGATCGCCGGCGGGGACCCGGCGACCGCGGCGCTGCGGATGGCCGGCGCGACGACGCTCACGGTCGGCGAGCAGCTGCTCAACGCCGTGCCGGCGGGGCCGGTGCTCCGCGAGCCGCAACTGCCCGGCGACGGCGAGACCAGCCGGCACGCCGTGGGCGACGGGCCGGCCCGGGTCGGCGAGGTGTTCCGGGCCGCCGGTCAGCACTACGTGCTGACCCGGGAGGGGCTGGCGTCGATCGGCGAGGTCAGCGCCCTGCTGCTGTTGCGCGACGGCGGCCGGATCACCGACATCACCCCGGACCAGGCCGGCAGGCTGCTGACCCGGCAGCGGGTGGAGCCGGAGGGCACGCCGCGCACGCTGCCGGCGCTGCACCCGGTGCAGGCGGGCCGGACGGTGCTCTGCGCCACCTACCGCAGGTCGACGGCCGACGCGCCGCCCACCACCACCCTGGAGGTCTTCGACCGGGTGCCGGCCGAACTGACCGGCCCGGACGCGACCCCGGTCCGGCAGGGGGCCTCCGACGCGGTCCGCACCGCCGAGCAGGTGCTGCTGCCGGGCGGCAGGGGCGTGCTGGTCCGGGCCGCCCCGGGCGCCGGGGAGGGCGGCGCGGGCGCGCCGGGCTCGACGGTCTACCTGGTCACCGCCCAGGGGATACGCCACCCGCTGGGCACCCGGTCGGGCGACGCGCTGACCGCGCTCGGCTACGGCGGGGTGCCGCCGCTGGCGGTGCCCGCGTCGCTGCTGGCCCTGATCCCGACGGGTCCCGCCCTGGAACGCCAGGACGCGCTCGCCTACTTCGCCCCGGGCACGTAGGCACTCCCGTCGGGGCGTCGTCACGGGTCGCCCGGCCTGGCCGCCGTCCACTAACCTGATCCTCGCCAACGGTTATCGAAGACGTACGGGGAATGCCATGACCGGGCGCACGACAGTCGACGTACTCTCCCTGGAGGACTTCCAGCGGCGGTTGGCCGCGCGGCTGACCGAGGCCGAGGCCGTGCTCAGGAAGCTCCGCACCGAGTTGCAGTGCCGGCCGCCGGATCTGGGCACCTTCGCCGACGCGACCAGCAACGCCCGCCGCTACTCGGCGCTCCAGGCGAGCTACGCGCAGCGGGTCGAGCGGCTCCGCGACGCGGTGAAGGCGGCGCAGAGCGCGACCGGCACGATCCTGACCAACTACCGGACCACCGAGGCGCGCAACGCGGCCAACGCCGCCGACATCGCCGCCGCGCTCACCAGGGTCGACGACGCGCTGAACGGGAGGGACGACTCTCGTGTCTGAATACACCGCGCGCTACCAGCAGGTCAGCCACCAGCAGCTGTTCGACGCCGTGCGGGCCGGCGACCCGGAGCAGATCGACGGGCTCGCCAGCAGCTGGAGCTCGATGAAGGGCACCCTCGACGACCTCGCCCGCGACCTGCGCGGCGACCTGGAGAAGCTGGCCAACGGCTGGACGGGCGACGCCGGCCAGGAGTTCCAGCGCCGGCTGTCGCTGATCGTCGACTACTCGACCACCCTCTCGGAGGGGATGGCCGACGTACGCCAGGGGCTGACGCTGATGGCCGCCGACCTGCGCACCGCGCGGAAGGAGGCGGAGAGCCCGGCCGAGACCGACGACCACGACAAGGCGGTCTCCGGGGCGATCAAGGGCGGTCTCACGGGAGGCCTTCCGGGCGCGATCGTCGGCGGCTTCATGGGGCACGAGCAGGACAAGGCCGAGCAGGAGAAGGCGCACCGGCGGATGGTCAAGGTGGTCGCCGAGCTGGCCGCCGGCTACGACCTGTCGGCGTACGGCCGGCTGGTCGACCCGCCGCCGCCGGACCGCGACCTGCCGCACGACCCGAACACCAGCACGTCGACGCCGTCGGCCGGCCCCGGGGCCCACGCCCCGAGGAGCGCGCCGGGCGGCGGCTTCGGGACCCCGACCACCGGCCAGGCGTGGCTGGACGCCCCGGGCAACCTGACGGACGGGCCGAACACCGGGACGACGGGCGGGAACGACGACGGGTCGACGTCGCCCGGCGGCACGGGCGGGGCCGGCGGCACCGGCCTCGACACCGGCACGTCCCTCGCCGGCGCCGCACCGCTCGGCAACGGGCTGCCGGCGGGTCCGGTCGGCACGACCGGCGTCGTGACGGCCGCCGCGTCGGCCGGGTCCGGGGCGGGGCTGCTCTTCGGCGCGCCCGCCGGGGCACCGGTCGGCGTGCTCGGCGGCGGCACCGGTTCGCTGGCCGGGTCGGCCCGCGCGGGTGCGACGGTGGCGGCGCGGCCGGCGGGTGGCCTGGCAGGGGCCGAGCACCGGGCCGCCACGGGCGTGGGCCGGGTGGGCGGAAACGGCACCGGCGGCGGTCGGGCGGGCGTGCTCGGCGGGCGCGGGCGGGCCGACGACGACGAGTCCGACGAGCGGCTGACCTGGCTGACGGAGGACGAGATGGTCTGGCGGGACGGCGACCCGGGCGTCCCGCCGGTGCTCGGCGCCGGCTGACCTCCTCCACTGCGTACGCTGCGGGGCCCTCTCCCTCGGGGAGGGCCCCTTTTCCGACCTGGCTATCCACGGTGTGTATACGCGATGTGTATAGTCGCGCCATGTCGATCGGTCAGACCTTCCTCGGGCTCCTGGAGTCCAGCCCCCGCCACGGCTACGACCTGAAACGCGCCTACGACGAGCGCTTCGGCCAGGCCCGCCCGCTGCACTTCGGCCAGGTCTACGCCACCCTGTCGCGGCTGCTGCGCAACGGCCTCGTCGAGGTCGACTCGGTCGAGGCCGGTGAGGGCCCCGACCGCAAGCGGTACGCGATCACCGAGGCCGGGGTGACCGACGTGCGGCGCTGGCTGTCCCAGCCGGAGAAGCCCGAGCCGTACCTGCACAGCGTCCTCTACACGAAGGTGGTGCTGGCGCTGCTCACCGGCCGCTCCGCCGCCGACCTGCTCGACACGCAGCGCGCCGAGCACCTGCGGCTGATGCGCGAGCTGACCCGGCGTCGGGACTCCGGCGACCTGGCCGAGCAGCTCATCTGCGACCACGCCCTGTTCCACCTGGAGGCCGACCTGCGCTGGCTGGAGCTGACGGCGGCCCGCCTGGACGAGCTGGCCACGGCGGTGCGGCGATGACGGGAGCAGACGCCGGCAGCCGTCCGGCGACGACGGGGGCGCACGGCCGCACGACGACGGGACCGCACGACGACAGCGGTGCGACCGCGACGTGGCCGCTGCTCGTGGCCGAGGAGCTGCACCGCGCCTTCGGCCCCACCCCGGCGCTCGCCGGGGCGTCGCTGACCGTCCGGGCCGGCGAGATGCTGGCGGTGCTGGGCCCGTCCGGGTCCGGCAAGTCGACCCTGCTGCACACGCTGGGGCTGTCGGTGCTGTGGCAGGCGGCCGTGCCGGTGCTCGTCGGGCTAGGCCTCGCCGTCGCGTTCGGCCTGGGCCTCGGGGCGGTGCTGCTGCGCATGGTCGGCGCGCCGGTCTCGGTGAGCTGGCCGGTGGTCGGTCTCGGTGCCGCCCTCGGCGGCGGCGTGGTGCTGCTGGTCACCGGCGCAAGCCTGCCCGCCCTGTGGCGGCTGACCCGGCCGGAGGGCCTCCGGGCCGAGTGACACCGACCGGACCGGTCCTCCCACCGAGCCCGGCGCTCTCACCCGGCCCGGGATTCCCGCCGGGTGCGGCCCGAACACCAGCTCCGTTCCTCCCGCCGGGTGCGACCCGGCCGTCAGGTCCGGCCCTCCCGCCGGTCGGCCCGGCCAGCGTCCGTCCACAGCGACGGGTCGTGGCCCGGGTCACCATCCGGCCCGCCCGCGCGAGGCTGCGGCCGGGCCGGAACGGCGATAGGTTGGTGTGGTGCAGTCCGCCGCGTTCGCCCGCCCCTTCCGGCCGGCGACGCTGCGCGGGGCACGCCTGCCGTGGCAGTCGAGGCTGCACCGGTCACGCCACCCTCGACAGTCGACACTGCGCCGCATCGGGGAGTTGGGCCGCCTCGCGCTGACCGCCCTGGTCCTCGCCGTCGGCGTCGGCGGGGTCGCCGCGCTGCCCGCCCCCGCCTTCACCGCGGCACCCGTTGCCGCCTCCGTGCCGGCCCCCGCCTCCGCTGCGGCCCCCGTTGCCGCCTCCACCGCAGCCGCCGTCGGCGCCAGGCTGACCCGCCCCGTCGTGGTGGCCAGCCGGGCCGTCTCGCTGGTCACCGGCACCGGTGCGACGGCCGACCCGGTCGCCCCGCAGGCCCGGGCCGTCCCCGGGGGCGCACGGCGACCGGCTCCCGCCCCGGCCGCCACCCCGGCCGTTGCCGTCCCGGTCGACCGGCCCGCCGTCGACCCGGCCGGCGGTGCCGTCGTCCGGCGCGGGCCGCCCCGGCACTGACCCGGGCCGCCACCAGCCGCCGATCCGGTCCGCCCCGCGTCGTACCACGCCGCGCCGGCACCGCGCCGGCTCGCCGCGAGCCCGCCGATGGCCGCGCCCCGCGCCGCCGAGGACCACACCCGCCGTCACCCGCAGCGCTGACGGCCCCGGCGGGGCCCCGTCCGGCACCGGTCGACGCGCGGCACCCGCCCGCACCGCGGGCCCCGACCGTCAGTCCACGTCGTCCCATCCGAGGTGTCTCCCATGCAGACCGCGCTCTCCTCCGTCCTGCTCGACGTGCCCCGGGCCGCCGCGATCTGGCTGGCCCTGCTCGTCCTCGCCGTCGTCACCGTGGCCGCCCTGGTCGCCCGCCCCGACCTGTTCCGCTCCGTGATCGGCGGGCGGCTCCGCGAGGCCGCCATGCCCAGCCTCCTGGAGGAGGCCGCCGAGGAACGGGCCCAGCGCCGCTACGCCGACGAGGTGGCGACCGCGGCGGACCGGGCGGCGGCCACCGCCCGCCGGATGCGGGCCGAGTGGCTGTCCGCCCAGGAGGAGGTCGAGGCGGCGTGGCAGGCGTACGAGGCCGCGGAGGCCGATGTCCGCCGGTTGGCGGCCACCACGGCCCTGCCCCGTCCGCACACCGAGCGCACCCCCGCCGAGTACGCCGACCGCGAGCGCTTCCTGCACCGGGCCGCGCTGGACGCGTACTGGCGTCGGGAGCTGTCGGAGGAGCAGCTCAGCGACGTGTTCGCGCACCGCAACGGGTGGGACCCCCGGCTGCACCCGGTCGACCAGGAGTTGGTGCTGCACCGGGCCGTACGCGACCACCTGCGCGCCCGGCAGGAGGCCGCCCGGGAGCGGGAGCAAGCCGCGTGGCGGGCCGCCGAGCAGGCCGCCCTCGCCGCACGCAGCCTGCGGGACGAGGCTTTCGCCGCGACCGCGCCCGCCCCGCAGGAGCAGACATCGCTGCTGCCCGGGGTGACCGACGAGCCGTCGCCGGTCGTCGAGCAGACCCGGGAGATGCCGGTGGTCGCCCGCCAGCGGCCGGCCGTGGCGAGGGGCCGGGCCGCCGTCCCGGCGTGAGCCGGCTCGGGCGCCGCGCCCGCCGCGCCCGCGGCTCGGGGGGTGAGAAGGGAGCCCTTCTATACCGCAGGCGTTAAGAGGGGGCCCTTCCTTGCATGCGGTCGGCTAGCGTGGGCGCATGACGGACCACACCTGGCTGCTGGTGGTCGCCGGCCTCGTCCTGGCGGCGACGCTCGTCGGCGCGGTCGTGCTCGCCGTGCGGGTGGTTCGCACCCGCAAGCTGCTCGGCACGCTGGGAGTCGGCGGCAAGGTCGCCTTCTGGGGCGCGCTGGCCTACACGATCTTCCCGATCGACGTGCTCCCCGACCCGATCTACCTGGACGACATCGGGGTGCTCGCCGCCGCCCTGCTCTACCTGGGCCGGCTCGTCCGGCAGCACCGCGCCGCCGAGCGGCAACTTCCCGGTCGGGCCGAACCCCACGACAGCAGGACGCGCCGCCCGGTCGCCTGAGCCGTGCCATGATCGGGGCCGGGCCCGCGCGCCGGGGGCACAGGAGCGGGCCGTGCTGGCGCACGCCGGGGCCGCCCGGGTCGCGCACAACTGGGCCCTGGCCGCCTGGCCCGGGTGATCACGTCGGCGGGCAGCTGCGCGCCGACGTGAAGGCCGCTGTGGACACGGGCGAGCCGGTGTTCGCCAACATCCCCGGCGACGCGGTGGACACCGACGGCCGGGAGCACAGTTGCCCGGGCCACTACCTGACCGTGGTGGAGTACCAGGACGACGGCAACACCGTGGAGATCGCCGACCCGGCCGTGCAGGAGTACTGGATGGACGTCGCCGAGCTGGCCAACTGGATCGCGGGCCGGGCTACAGCTCTTGGCCGGCGCGGTCGACGACCACCGAGGGCCGGTCCCCGAGCGGGGGCCGGCCTCGGCATACGCGGGAACCGCGAGCGACCCAACCTGTGGCTTATTTGGTAATTTTGGAGCTAAGTCCCTTTTGGTGTGCGAAAGTCCGGTTACGCATACTCTGCAATCGGTGTCGTCGGCGTGCCGCCGTGGTGGCGGCACCCCGAGGCGCACCCACGAGAGGGCCACATCGTGACACGCACCAAAGTCCGTCATCTTCGCCGCGCGGCACTGCCGGCGCTCGCAGCCGTCACCGCCGCCGGCACCGCCGCAGCTGTGCTGATCCTCAGTGGTACCGGCGCGAGCGCCGCGGAAGCACCGGTCAACCTGGGCACGGCCGCGAACTTTTCCGTCCTCGCCGGCTCCACGGTGACCAACACCGGCCCGAGTTTCCTGGCGCAGAGCCTCGGCGTCCATCCCGGCAACGCCGCGCCGGGCTTCCCGCCGGGCGTCGTGGCCGGCGAAGTCCACCTCGGCGACGCCGTCGCCCTCCAGGCCAAGAACGACCTCACCACCGCATACAACGACGCCGCCGGCCGGACCCCGTTCACCATCCTGCCCGCGGAACTCGGCGGAACCACGCTCACGCCCGGGGTCTACCGGATCGGCGCCGCGCAACTGACCGGCACCCTGACGCTCAACACCCAGGGCGACCCGGCCGCCGTGTTCATCTTCCAGATCGAGTCCACCCTCATCACCGCCGCCAACAGCAGCGTGGTGTTCATCAACGGCGCGTCACCCTGCAACGTGTACTGGCAGGTCGGCAGCTCCGCCACGCTCGGGACCGGCACGGAGTTCGTGGGCAACATCCTGGCCCAGGCCTCGATCACCATGAACACCGCCGCCATCCTCCAGGGCCGCGCCCTGGCCCAGACCGGTGCCGTCACCCTCGACACCAACACCATCACCCAGCCCATCTGCCTCGAACCCACCGGCACCCCGACCGGCACCCCGACCGGCACACCCACCGGCCAACCCACGGGCACACCCACCGGTCAGCCCACGGGCACGCCGACCGGCCAACCCACGGGCACACCCACCGGTCAGCCCACGGGCACGCCCACCGGCACGCCGACCGGCCAACCCACGGGCACACCCACGGCAACGCCGACCGGCCAACCCACGGGCACACCCACGGCAACGCCGACCGGCCAACCCACGGGGAGTCCCACCGGCACGCCGACCGGCCAGCCGACGGGGAGTCCCACGGGCACCCCGACCGGGCAGCCGACGCGTACGCCGACCGGATATCCCACGCCCAGCCGCACCGCGCTCCCGGTGACCGGGGGTGACGACGGTGCCGCGAGGCTGCCCCTCCTGACGGGCATCGGCGGTATCGCGCTCACCACCGGCGTGGCCCTGTTGGTCCTCTACCGACGGAGGACATCCGAGTCCTGACGGACTGACCCCGGCGGTCGGCCATCGGCCGCCGGGGGCTCCACTACCGGGTACGCGCGGTGGTGAGCAGGGGTCCCATCAGCGCCGACGGCGTTGACGGGACCCCTCCGTCCTCCATGGAGGAACTGCGCTAGAAGCAGCTCTGACGACGGTGCCGTCGTCGGTCAGGGCTCGGGGGCGATCTGCCGGCGGCTGTCCGCCTCGGAGACGAGGATCGCCTCCATCGGGCAGGAGTCTGCCGCGTCGAGCACCGCCTGCGCCGGTGCCACCCGCTCGGCCAACGGGCGGGACAGCCCGTCCACCAGGCCGAAGTGCTCGGGTGCCGTCCCGGCGCAGATGCCCGAGCCGATGCACCGGGTCGGGTCCACGTGCAGCCGCCACCCCTGGCCGGCCTGTCCGTCCTGCGCGCTCACCTGATCCTCCCCCTCACCAGGCCACCGGCATCGCGGTGAGGCCGCGTACCAGCAGGCCGCTCTTCCAGGTCAACTCCGGCTCGGGCACCGCCAGGCGCAGCGCCGGGGTGCGGTCGAGCAGGGTGTCCAGCACCACCTGGAGCTCCATCCGGGCGAGCTGGGCGCCGACACAGTGGTGCACCCCGTGCCCGAAGCCCAGGTGCGGGTTGACCTCCCGGCCCAGGTCGAACCGGTCGGCGTCGGCGAAGACCGTCTCGTCCCGGTTGGCCGACGGGATCGACACGATCACCGGCTCGCCCGCGCGCACCAGCACGCCGCCCATCTCGACGTCCTCCTTCGCGTAGCGGGCGAAGGCGGCGGACGCGCCGAGCGGAACGAACCGCATGAGCTCCTCGACCGCGCGGGGGACCAGCGCCCGGTCGGCCCGCAGCCGGGCCCACTCGTCGGGATGGTGCAGCAGGACGTACACGAAGTTGGGGATCTGGGTGACGGTGGTCTCGTGGCCGGCGGCGAGCAGCCCCGCCGCGAGCCGGACCACCTCCTCCTCGCTGAGCCGGTCGTCGGCGTCGCGGGCCCGGACCATCGCGCCGATCAGGTCGTCGGTGGGTTCGTCGCGCCGCCGCGCGATCAGCTCGCCCATGTACGCGAACAGGTTGTCGATGTACTGCTGGATCTGGTCCCCGCTCAGCGAGGTGGTCGAGACGATCGCCTCCGACCAGGTGTGGAACCGGTCCTGGTCGGCGACCGGCACACCGAGCAGGTCGCAGATGACCCGGATCGGCAGCGGGGTGGCCACGTGCTCCACCAGGTCGGCCGGCGGGCCGGCGGCGAGCAGGTTGTCGACCAGTTCGTCGGCGACCTGCCGGGTGCGGGGCCGCAGCTCCTCGACCCGGCGCGCGGTGAACGCGCGGGCCACGAGCCGGCGCAGGCGGGTGTGGTCGGGCGGGTCCATGGAGAGGATGCCGCCCTGGATCTGCCGCGCGGTGTTGCGCGGTTCGTCCCGCCCTGCGGCGGCGGCCCGGCTGAACCGGGCGTCGCCGAGCACGGTACGCACGTCGGCGTGCCGGGTGGCCAGCCAGGCCGGCTCGCCGTACGGCAGGCGCACCCGGATCAGCGGCTCGTCGCGGCGCAGCCCTGCGTAGCGCGGATCGAGGTTGAGCCGGTCGGGATCGCTGAACGGGTAGCGCTGGATCGCCTCGGATGTGTCGGTCATCGGATGGCTCCCTCTCGTCCGCGGCCCCGCCGTCGGGCCGTCCGGTCCGCCAGGGCGACCCACCTGGAGTCATGCCCCGAATACGGATCGTAGCGAGAGAGTTCGATGATCGGCCAGTGAGCTGGCTGGATTTCCGGCCGGGCTTCGGCGCGATCCCGCACAAACCGCCGCCGGGTCCGCCGCCCCGCCGACCTTGGACAGTTCACGTTCCGTCGGGACGACAACCGTCCAAGATTGGTACGAAGGCGGCGGGGTGTCGGAGAAGCGGCGTACGGGTACGGGGATCTCGCCGAGAGTGGAGGGCTGACGTGGTCGACGACGGTGCCGGGGGTACGACGGGCGACGGGAGCGGCGCGGGGCTGCGGCAGGCGTGGGCCCGGCTGCCGTGGCTGGTCCGCTCCGCCGTGCTGTGGAGCGCCTGCCTGGTGGTGGTCGTCGCCGGGCTGTACGTGGTCGGGAAGATCGCCGTGCTGCTGGCCCCGCTGGCGATCGCGCTGGCCGCGACGCTCTTCCTCACCGCCCTGCTCGACCCGGTGCTGCTCCTGCTGCGCCGGCTCCGGCTACCGGCGGCGCTGGCCGCCCTGCTCACCGTGCTGTTCCTGCTCGGCGTCCTGGTCGGCGTCGGCGTGCTGGTGTGGAACCTGACCGCCAGCCAGTTCGGCGAGCTGAGCCAGGAGCTCGACCAGGGTCTCCAGCGGACGCGGGACTTCGTCACCTCCACCCTCCCGGTGACCGATGCCCAGCTCGACAAGTTGGTCCGGCAGACCCGGGACGGGCTGGGCGGCGGCACCCCCGACCCGGTCGGCGGGGCGCGGACGGCAGCCGAGGTCGCCGGTTCGGTCCTGCTCTCCCTGGTGCTGCTCTTCTTCCTGCTCAAGGATGGCCGGTCGATGTGGCACTGGGTGCTGTGCCGCACGGCCGGCCCCAACCGGGACGTCGCCGCCGAGGCCGGCCGGGTGGGCTGGCGGACGCTCGGCGCGTACAGCCGGGGGACGATGATCATCGCGGCGATCGACGCTCTCGGGATCGGCCTGGCCCTGGTGGTGCTCCGGGTGCCGCTCGCCCTGCCGTTGGCCCTGATCACCTTCCTCGGCGGGTTCGTCCCCATCATCGGGGCCACCGTGGCCGGGGCGGTGGCGGTGCTGGTGGCGCTCGCCGCGAAGGGACCGACCGTCGCGCTGCTCACGCTGGCCGCCGTGATCGCCGTACAGCAGATCGAGGGCAACCTGCTGGAGCCGCTGGTGATGAAGCGGCAGGTCCAGCTGCACCCGGTGGTGATCCTGGTGGCGGTGACCGCCGGCACGCTGATCGCGGGCATCGCCGGGGCGTTCGTCTCGGTGCCGATCACGGCGGTCGCGTACCGGGTGATCGACACCGTACAGCAACACCGGCAGGCCGCCGCCGGACGACCGCCCGCACCGGCCTGAGCCCGACGGCCCCTCAGGTGGGCGGGCGCAGGTGGGTGGCGAACCAGTCGGCCGCCGCGCCGGCGACCTGCTCCAGCGCGCCCGGCTCCTCGAACAGATGGGTCGCGCCCGGCACCACCCGCAGCTCGCCCACCTCGCCCAACTCCGCCAGCGCCTGCTCGTTGAGCGTGATCACCTGCCCGTCGAGGCCGCCGACCAGCAGCAACGTCGGGGCGGCCACCTGGGGCAGGGCGACGCCGGCCAGGTCCGGCCGGCCACCCCGGGAGACCACGGCACGAACCCGCTCGGGGCGGGCCGCCGCGGCGACCAGCGCGGCGGCGGCACCGGTGCTCGCGCCGAACAGGCCCACCGGCAACCGGCCCAGCGTCGGCTCGGCACCCATCCAGTCCACGATCGCGGCCAGCCGGTCGGCGAGCAGCCCGATGTCGAACCGGAGCTCCGCCGTACGGGCGTCGACCCGGTCCTCCTCCGGGGTGAGCAGGTCCACCAGCACCGTGCCGAGGGCCCGCTCGTGCAGCGTCCCGGCCACCGCCGTGTTGCGGGGGCTGTGCCGGGAACTACCGCTGCCGTGCGCGAAGAGCACGACACCCGTCGCCCCGGCCGGGACCAGCACGTCGGCCGGCAACCCGGCGTCCCCCGCCGGGATGGTGACCTCGCCGCCCCGGGTTGTCGTGCCCACCTGTCCACGCGTCGCCATCCTGTGCTCCTCCCCGTCGCCCGCCGGGCCCGGGGTGCCCGGAGCCGGTTGTCGACGCTCGCTTACCCGTCCCGGGGGTGGAGATTCGACCGCCCGGCCGGAACGCATCCGCCCTGGGGCCAGGATTCGCCGTTGCCTTGACACCGACGGCAAGGTCTAGCGTGGCGATCGGTGACGGGTAAAGGAGGTCGGATGCTGATCGGTGAGCTGGCAGAGCGCGCCGGCACGAGCACCCGGACCCTGCGGTACTACGAGTCGCAGGGACTGGTCCGGCCCCGGCGCACCGCCAACGGCTACCGCGTCTACGACGAGGCGGAGCTGCGGGTCGTACACGAGATCAGGGCCCTGCTGGCGGTGGGCTTCGGCCTGGACGACATCCGGCCGTTCGTGGCCTGCCTGCGCGCGGGTCACGCGTCCGGCGACGTCTGCCCGGACTCGGTGGCCGTGCTGCGCCGCAAGCTCGCCGAGGTGGACGCCTACCTCGACCGTCTCGGCGCGGTACGCCGACAGCTGCACGACCAACTCGCCCAGGCCATCGCCTACCGGGAGGAAACATGCCTCAGGACACGGGGACAGCCCCGCTGACCGCCGTCACCGACGCCACGTTCGCCGCGACGGTGCTCGCCGCCGACCGGCCGGTGGTGGTCGACTTCTGGGCCGAGTGGTGCCCGCCCTGCGCGGCGGTCTCGCGGAGCCTGGCGGAGCTGGCCGGGGAGTTCGGCGACCGGCTGCGCATCGTCACGCTCGACACCGACGAGAACCCGGCGACCACCCGCGCGTACGGGGTGATGTCGCTGCCGACCCTGCTGGTGTTCCGCGCCGGAGAGGTGGTCGGCTCGACCGTCGGGGCCAGGCCGAAGAGTCACCTGCGGCTGGGTTTCGCCCGCCACCTGGAGCCCTGGCGGCCCTGACCCGCCCGCTGCCGCCGCCCGCTGCCGCCCGCCGCCACCGCCCGCCGCCGCTCGCTGCCGCTCGCTGCCGGCGCAGTTTGTCGCCGGGCCGGGCGGGAAGGCCCGGGGTGACCGCAGCACCGGCGCAGCCGCGCCCCGGACGGATCGCGAGGATCGTCATGGCCCGACAGCAGAACAGGTCCACGCAGCAGGACAGGTCCCGGCCGCAGGCCGCCGAGCGGGACGAACGGCGGGAACGGGACGCCGAGCGCAGCCGGGACTGGGCGGACGAGGCGGCGCAGGCCCGCACCGCCGACGACCCGCGTACCGTCGCCCCGCACGACGCGGCCGGTCGTCCCTCCGACGGGCGGCAGTTCTGACCCCTCCCCGGTCGGTCGGGGAGCGCTCCCCGACCGGCCGGGAGACGCCGCCACCGGGAGACGCCGCCACCGGGAGAAGCAGGAATCGGGAGAAGCGGGAATCGGGGAACGTCACGGCCGGTGAGCCCGCCGGGCGGACGGGTTCAGCCGAGCTGCTCCGGGAGGCGGAGCAGGGGTGCCCGGCCGGGCGGCTGCTCCGGTTGGGTGGCGGGCGGCGTGAACGGCGGCACCGGCACGGTGACCGGCTCGGCGTAGGTCACCCGCACCTTCTCGCCGTGGTGCCGCAGCTCCACCATGTCGCCGGAGCGGCCGTGCCGCAGCGCGTACGTCGTCTGGTGCGCCCGGACGTCGACCCGCAGCCGCAGCCCCCGCCACTGCAACGAGAACTCCAGCCGGTCGAGCCGGCTCGGCAGCCGGGGCGCGAACGCGAGCAGGCCGTGGTGGTCGCGCAGCCCGCCGAACCCGGCGACCAGGGCGATCCACGCCCCCGCCAGCGACGCCATGTGCACCCCGTCGCGGGTGTTCTCGTTGAGGTCGTGCAGGTCCATCAGCGCGGCCTCGCGCAGGTACCGGTGGGCCAGCTCCAGGTAGCCGACCTCGGCGGCGATCACCGCCTGCGTGCAGGCCGACAGCGACGAGTCCCGTACGGTGCGCCGCTCGCAGTAGAGGAAGTTGCGCCGCTTCTCCGCCTCGCTGAACGCGTCCCCCCGCCAGTGCATGGCGAGCACCAGGTCGGCCTGCTTGATGATCTGCTTGCGATACAGGTCGAAGTAGGGGTAGTGCAGCAGCAGCGGGTACTTCTCGGTCGGCGTGTGCTCGAAGTCCCACTCCTGGAGCCGGGTGAACCCCTCCACCTGCTCGTGCACGTCGGCGCCCTCGTCGTACGGGACGCACATCGCGTTCGCCGCGTCCCGCCAGGCCGCCGCCTCCTCCTCGGTGACGCCCAGGTCGATCGCCTCGTCCCGGAAGCGCATCGCGCACTCGGCGGCGGTGAGCAGGTTCCGCTGCGCCATCAGGTTGGTGTAGACGTTGTCGTTCTTCACGGCCGTGTACTCGTCGGGGCCGGTCACGCCGTCGATGTGGAACCGGCCGCGCCGGTCGTGGTGGCCGAGTGAGCGCCACAGCCGGGCCGTCTCGACGAGCAACTCCAGGCCGATCTCCCGCTCCAGCCCCTCGTCGCCGGTGGCCAGCACGTACCGCCGCAGCGCGTCGGCGACGTCGGCGGCGATGTGGAACGCCGCCGTCCCCGCCGGCCAGTACGCCGACGACTCCGGGCCCTCGATCGTGCGCCACGGGAAGGCCGCCCCGGCCAGGTTCAGCGTCCGGGCCCGCTCCTGCGCCTGGGCGAGGGTGGAGTGCCGCCAGTACAGGGCGTCGCGCACCGCGCCCGGCTGGGTGTAGGTGAGCACCGGCAGCACGAACATCTCGGTGTCCCAGAACGCGTGCCCGTCGTAACCGGGGCCGGTGAGGCCCTTCGCGGAGATCGGCCGGCGTTCGGCCCGCGCCCCGGCCTGGAGCACGTGGAACAGCCCGAACCGCACCGCCTGCTGCACCTCCGGGTCGCCCTCGACCCGGACGTCGGCGGCGTCCCAGAACTCGTCGAGGTATTCCCGCTGCGCCCGGCGCAGCCCGTCCCAGCCGTCGAGGCGGGCCGCCGCGAGGGCCGCGCCGACCTGGTCGCGCAGCGCCGGCAGCGAGCGGCGACTCGACCAGCCGTACGCCAGGTACTTGACCACCCGCAGCTTCTCGCCGGGCTTCAGCACGCAACCGACGGTGGTACGGACCCAGTCCTCGTACCCCTCGGTGTCGACGGTGGTGTGCTCCGGGGCGTACACGTCGTGGTCCATGGCGGCGGCCACCCGCAGCCCGCTGACCTTCGTGCGGTGGATGAGCAGCCCGCCGTCGTTGGTGGTCAGTTCCTCCTCGGCCTGCAACGGCGACTCCAGCACCGCCGCCACCCGGGGGTCGCGGCTCTGCGCCGGCAGGGACTCGTTGGCCACCAGCTCCGACTGGAGGATCAGCCGCAGCGGCCCGTCGACCGCCTCCACCTCGTAGTTGATGGCGGCGACGGAGCGTTGGGTGAACGACACCAGTCGGGTGCTGCGCACCTTGACCTCGCGCCCGGCCGGGGAGCGCCAGTGCAGCTCCCGGTGCAGGGTGCCGGCGCGCAGGTCGAGGATCCGTTCGTGGGCGAGGAGTTCGCCGTACCGGACGTCGAGGGGCTCGTCGTCGACGAGCAGCCGGATCAGCTTGCCGTTGGTGACGTTGACGATGGTCTGCCCGGACTCGGGGAAGCCGAACCCGGCTTCCGCGTACGGCAGGGGCCGCAGCTCGTAGAAGCTGTTCAGGTACGTGCCGGGCAGGCCGTGCGGCTCGCCCTCGTCGAGGTTGCCGCGCAGGCCGACGTGCCCGTTGGAGAGCGCGAAGACCGACTCGGACTGGGCCAGGACGTCCACGTCGAGGCGGGTCTCCCGGACGTGCCAGGGCTCGACCGGATAGGCGCGTTCCCGGATCATGCGCGGGGTCCCCTGTCCATCAGGTCGGCGAGGTCGGTCACCACGACGTCCGCGCCGTGGGCGCGCAGCTCGTCGGCCTGGCCCACCCGGTCGACGCCGACGACGTACCCGAATCCGCCGGCCCGGCCGGCGGCCACCCCGGCGAGCGCGTCCTCGAAGACGGCCGCTTGCGCGGGGTCGACGCCGAGCAGCTTCGCACCGGCCAGGAACGTGTCGGGGTGCGGCTTGCCGCGCAGTCCCTGCTCACGGGCGACCACGCCGTCGACCCGGGCCTGAAGCAGCGGCTCCAGCCCGGCGGCGACGACGACGGCGCGGCAGTTGGCGCTGGCCGAGACGACGGCGCGGCGCAGGCCGGCGGCAGCCGCCGCCCGCAGGTACGTCACGGAGCCCGGATAGACCTCGACCCCGTCGGTGTGGATGCGCTCCAGCAGGACGACGTTCTTGCGGTTGCCGACGCCGTTGACGGTGTCCGCGTCGGGCGGGTCGTCGGACGAGCCCTCCGGCAGGACGATCCCCCGGGAGGCGAGGAACGACCGCACCCCGTCGGCGCGGGGCTTCCCGTCGACGTACCGGTTGTAGTCGGGCCCCGGGTCGAACGGCCGGTACGGCTCCCCGGTGGCCGCCGCGCGACGCCGGAGGAACGCGTCGAACGTCTGGGTCCACGCGGCGTTGTGCACCCGGACGGTCTGCGTCAGCACACCGTCCAGGTCGAAGAGACACGCGGTCACGTGAGCAGGCAGGCCCAGCACGGTACGAATCTATCCACCCCCGGACCCCCCCAAACCCGTTTGCTGAGAAGGAAGGGCCCCCTGTTAACGCCTACGGTATAGAAGGTCACCCCTCTCACCCTCTCACCGCGCGGGGGGCGCGGCGGATCAGCGGTGGGGGCGCAGCGTCCAGACGACCGTCATCGCCGAGGTCGGGGTGCCGTCCTCGGTGCCGATCTCGACCTCGACCGGGAACTCGGGCCGCCGGCCGGCCTCCAGCTCCGCGACCACCTCGGGCGCCGGCCGGCCGAGCCGCGCCGTGGCCAGCACCGGCCCCATCGCCACCTTCCGGTACGCGATCTCGGCCCGCACCGCCAGCGGCACCGCCCGGTCGAGGAGCTGCCCGAACGCGGCGAGCACCACCGCGCCGGAGGCGGTCTCGCCGAGGGCGAACATCGCTCCGGCGTGCGGGCCGCCGACGTGGTTGTGGGTGGCCGGCGAGTCGGGCAGCCGGACCACGGCGCGCACGCCGCCCTCGGCCTCGGGGGCCACCTCGACGAATTCGACGCCGAGCGTACGGGCGAACGGCACCGCCTCCAGCATGCCGGCGGCGACCTGGCGCGAGTCGATGGTCATGCCCGCACGTTACTCCCGGGTAACTTCCGGTTCAAGCACGCGTACGCCGCAGGATGCCCGCCCGAGGGCCCGCCCACGAGCCCGCCCGACCGCACTGAAGTGTTCGGTTCCTTACCCGACACTGTCGGAAGCTGGCGCGGCGGCGGCACGATGGAGAGCGTGATCGATGCACAGCAGCGCGCCGCAGCCCTCGTCGTCGATGCCGCGCGCAGCGCGGTGACCCGGTACGCCCCGGAGGAGCTGGAAGTGTTCGACGGCGTGGCCGCCGGCTGGCGGCAGGAGGCGGCGAAGGGAGCCCGGCAACCCGGCACGCCGGGCAGCGCGGTCAGCTTCGGCATCGACACCGCGCTCGTCAGCGAACTGTTCCTCCAGGCCGCGTCCGCCGCCGTCAGCGAGGTCCTCGTGCTCGGCGTGACGGGGGTCGGCGCGGGCCTCCGGGCCGGGTGGCTGCGACGCCGTACCCGGGGTGCGACGGCCGCCGAATCGACGGAAGCGCCCGCCGGGCCGACGGAACCGGCCAGCGGACCGACGGAGGAACCCGCAGCCGACACCGGGCCGACGGAACCGGCGACCGGCACCGGGCGGGTGGACGGGCTCGGGTTGACCGGGCCCCAGGTGGCCGAGCTGCGGCAGGCGTGCCGCCGGCACGCACTCGCGCTGGGCCTGCCGCCGGACGCAGCCGATCTGCTGGCCGACGCCCTGGTGGGTGCGATGGCCGCACCGGGCGACCGGTGACCCGGCCGGCCAGCCCACCACCGGCGGACCGCGACGCACCACCGCCACCCCAGGCCCACGACGCACCACCGCCGCCCGAGGGCCACGACATGCCACCGCCCGAGGGCCACGACGGCGACGGGACGCCATACCGGCTGGGCTGGCTGCACCTGCTCGTCGTCGCGGCGCTGGTCGCCGTCGGGATCAGGGCGGGAGACCTCCTCTTCCTCGCCAACCGGTCGTGGAGCCTCCCGTGGGCCGACGCCCTCACCGAGTGTGACCTGGCGTTCGGGGCGACCGCCGCCAATCCCGCCCCGCCCGGGTTCACGGACTGCATGGCCGGTCCGGCCCGGGAACGCGCGCTGGTCATGCTCGGGGCCGTGGGCGTGGTGCTGGCCGGCGCAGCCCTGTTGCTGCTGCTGGTGCCGGCGGTCGACCAGTGGCGGCTGCGCCGGCACCGGGGCCGGTTCGTCGTCCCGGGAACGGTCGACCGGTTCGACGCGCTCTGCGACGCCAACGGGCTGACCGGCCGGGACCGGCCGCGCCTGCTCATCGCCGGCCCGCCGGTCCGGCAGGCGTTCACCACCGGGGTCGTCGGCCGGCGGCCGCTCGTCGTGCTCCCGGCGGGGGTCGCCGTGGCGTACCGCGACCCGGCCCGGTTCGACCCGGTCGTCCAGCACGAGCTTGCCCACGTACGGGCCCGCGACGTGACCTGGGTGGCCGCCGTACGGGGACTCGTCTGGTTGCCCGTGCCCGCGGTCGCCACCGGCGTACTCGTGGAGGTCGCCTCGAACCAGCTGATCTTCCCCCTCGACGACGTGCTGCCGGGGATCGCCCGCGCAAGGACGGGCGCGATCCTCGGTGGCTCGCTGCTCACGGTCCTGCTCCTGGCGGGCCTGGTCACGCTCCTGGCGGCCAGCCTGCTCCGGATGCGCGAGCGGGAGGCGGACCGGCACGCGGCCCGGGCCGGCCAGTCGGACGCGCTGGCCGCGCTGCTGAGCGACGCCGCCGCCCGAATGGCCCCGGCCGGCAACCGGGTGGCCGCCGCGCTGCGCCGCCCGTTCGCCCGCCACCCCCGGCCGCTCGACCGGGTCCGGGCACTGCGGCAACCGGGCGGCGTGCGCGACAGCGACCTGGTGCAGGGGCTGGCCGTCGGCGCGGTGACGGCCGTGGCGATGGCCGCCGCCGCGAACCTCACCCGGGAGCTGCACTACGCGGCGCAGGGCTGGCTGCCGGCGGCCGTCGCCGCCTGGGTCGGTGCCGCGCTGCTCGTCGGCGGGCTCCTGCCGGCGCTGCTCCGCCGCGCGGAGTCGGCCCGGCGGGCCGGGGTGCCGGCCGCGTGGCGGCGATCGATCGTCGGCACGGCGACCGGTCTCTTCGTGGCCGCGTTCGGCACGGCGATGCTCCCCCTGCCCGGTGCGGATGCGCTGTTCCTGACCCCGGGGACGACGGACAGCCTGCTGCTCGCCGCCGCGACCGCGGCGCTGGGCTCGGGCGCGGTCGGTCTCTGCGCGGCCCTCGCGACCGCGCTGGTCGGGACGGGGCCGTCGGCAGGCCCGGCACGGCTCGCGTGGCGACTCGCCGGGCACCTGGTGGCGCTCGCCGCCACGGCCGCCCTGCTCTGGCCGTTGCCCGTGCTCGCTGCGGTGCTGCCCGCCCCGGAAGCGTTCCGGGCCTGGCTGGTCTACTCGCTGCCGCAGACCGCCTGGCCGGCTGCGCTCGCCCTGCTGGCGTTGTTCGGGCTGCGGTCGCTCGCCACCGGCGCCACCGGACCGGGCGCACTGCGCCGGGCCCTCAGGTCGGTCGAGGCGAGGGTGGTCGCGGTCGCCGTGCTCGTCGGCGGCACCGGCGCGATCCTGCGTACCCAACTCGGTCCGCCCGCCACGCTCGACGAGGCGCTCCGCGCGGCGCAGGCCCGGTGGCTGCTCTGCGCCCTGACCGGCTGGGTCGTCCTGATCGTGACCGCGACGAGGCCGGGCCCGCGGGCCCCCGCCCGGTCGTTGCTCGCCGCCGGGTCCGCGACGGGCCTGGCCGGTTTCCTCCAGTACGCGCACTCGGCCGTGACCGGGCGCTCGGCCGACGCCCTGGCGCTGCGGCTCGCCGTCGGGACGCCCCTGGTCTGGCTGCTGTTCCTGGCCGCGTTGACGTCGGCCGTCCTGCTGCTGCGCCCGCCGCCTGCCGCACGGGCGGCCCACCCGGCGCGGCCCGCTCGGGGGGCGCTGGCGGCGACGGGACTGGCCACCGTGCTGCTGGCCGGTGTGGTCCTCGGGCCGGGAATCCCCGGAGCCTACTCGCCGCTGGCTCCGACCGCCGCTGCGTCCGCTCCTCCGGGCAGGACCGGAAACACCACGGGGTCACCGGTGTCCGGCGCGGAGTCACCGGTACCTGCCGGGGGCGGGCCGACCCCACCCGGGGGACAGCCGGCAGCCACCGGTGCACCGGCCGCCGACGCCGGTCGCCTGCTCACCGCCGCAGAGGCCCGCAGGATCGCGCGAACGGTACGGTCGGCGCTGCCCAAGTCCTGGGTCTCCGAGGAGACCGGACCGGGCGGCGAGTCCCGGATCGAGCCGGCTGCCTGCCGCCCGCTGGCCCGGGACGCCTACCTCGACGTGCTCAAGCCCGGCGAGCGGGCAGCCGCCGAGGCGGCCTACGCCACGCCGCCGAGCCGGGCCGGCATCGCGTCGACCTCGGCGAAGGTGACCGTCGCCTCGTACGCCGAACCGGTGCCCGCCTCCGTGTTCGCCGCCGCAGAGGCCGCCCGCGCCGCGTGCCGGCGGTTCACCGGCACCACCAACGGCGGTGGCTTGCCCGTGCGGTTCGCCGTGCGCGCCCGGCCGGCGCCGGCGGTCGGCGAGCAGTCCTGGCGCGTCGACTATGGGCTCTCGGTCGGCAGCGGCGCCAACGAGATCACCGGCAGCAGCGCATTCGTCCTGGTCAGGGTGGGCCACAACCTCGTCACGCTCACCGTGACCTCGGTGCTGCGCCCCCTGGACGAACGGCTCGTCGCCGACGCGCTGACCGCCGTCGTGCGCGCCCTCGACCGGCCCTGACCGGAGGCGGTGTCTCAGCGACGCGCGTGGCTCAGCGGTGCCTCGCGTGCGCGACGAACGCCGCCCAGTTCACCGGGCGAACACCAGCACCGGGCCCCGCCGGTCCTTGCTGTCGCGCACCGCGACCGCCCCCGGCAGGTTGTCGGCCGCCTCCACGCGGTCGCCCTGGTTGCCGCTGCTGCGGGAGCTCCTGCGCCAGGCCACGCCGGTCGGAGGTGTCCATCCCGCAGCGTCGGAGGGAGCGCCGACCCCAGCACCGGGCGGTCTCCGGCTCGTTCAGATCAGAAGAGGTTGCCGATGGTGCGGATGATCTCGGCGTAGAAGTTTCCCTCGATGCTGCGGAACAGCGCGAACCCCTCCCCGGGGCTGCCGAAGAACGGGCGCAGCGTCCAGGCGAGCTGGGTGCCGACGAAGCCGAACAGCAGGATCCACACGTACAGCAGGGTCATGCTGGCCGGGCGCTGCGCGTCGGGTACGGGGCGGCGGGCCGCCGGGTCCGGCCACTGGCGGTACTGCGGGGCCGGGTAGCCGGGAGGAAGCAGGACCGGCCCGGCCGGAACCAGGTGCTGCCCGGCCACCACCTGCTGCGGCGGGGCGCTGGCCGCGACGGGTAGAGGCTGACCGTCGGGCGCGGTGGCGGGCGCAGGAGTCACGGTGGCCGGAGCAGCGGGGGTGGCCGGGGCGACCGGGGTGGCGGCGCTTGCGCCGTTCGCGCTCACCGCCACCGGCTCGGCGGCCGGCGGGCCGACGGCTGCCGGCACCGCCTGGACCGCCGGCACCGCCTGAGCCGGGACAGCGGCGGGGACGGCAGCCGGGGCAGCCATGGGAGCCGCGGCCGGGGTGAGCAGGCCGTGGGCGTTGAGCACCTGCATCCCGCCGGTCAGGAAGCGCAGCCCGACCACCGCGCTCAGCGTCAGGATCGCGACGTTGAGCAGCTTGAAGAAGCCGTAGTCCGGGGCGGTGATCAGGAAGAACAGGCTGATCGGCGCGAACGCCACGGCCAGCATCGAGGTGACGGTGATCGCCACCATCACCAGCGCCAGCGACTGCCGCACCGACAGCCGGGCCCCGAACACGAGGTTGAACAGGTAGAGCGTGGGCAGGCAGATGGCGAGGGTGACCAGGAACAGCAGTGGCAGCTTGACCGCCGACGTCAACGCCATCAGCACGCTGTGGAACGCGCCCAGCACCGCCCCGTAGCAGGCCAGGGCGATGCCGGAGCTGGCCAGCATGCGCAGCGTGAGGCCGTTGAGGTCGCGGTCGGCCACGATCTGCTGCCAGATGCCCTGCCGGTCGCGCAGGATGCGCTCGATGACGAGCGGGCTCGGACGGTCACCCGACACGGGCTGACCCCTTTCTCACACTGTGCTCAGTGGACGAGGTCCGCTGACCGTAGGGCACCACCCGCCCCGCCCGCCACCCCGCTCAGCGTCAACCTGCTCAGCGCCAGCCCGCTCAGCGCCAGCCCACGTCGATCCGGTCGCCGCGCTCGTCGAAGAAGTGCAGGGCGTCCATGCGTACGGAGACGGCCAGCGGGTGCCCGGAGCTGACCGCCGGGTACGGCGCGAGCCGTACCGCCAGTTCGGCGGGGCGGCGGTGGTGCCGGCCCGGGTCGTTGAGCACACTGGTGCGGTTGCCGCCGCCCCGGTCCTGCTCGGCGGGGTTCGCCTCGGTGTCACCGGACCGCCCGGTGAGCCGCTGCATGACCTGCCCGAACCGGCGCAGCCCGCGCTGTCCGCCGCCGTTCTCCTCGGCCCGGTTGCCCATCTCGTCGACCACGATCGCGGTGGCACCGATGTCGAGGAAGGCCAACGACTCGTGGCCGTGGTGCTCCAGGTAGCGGATCCGGCCCTGGAGGACGTGCCCGGGGGTGTCCGGCGCGACCGGGGTGAGCGCCTCGGCCCGCATCCCGACCACGATCCGCTCGCCGTGGTAGTGCGCGACGGCCCGGCTGCGGATGTCGTCCCACGGCAGGTAGAGCGACTGGTCGCCGAGGTTCAGCGCGACGTACCGGTCGAGGTGGACGTAGACCGACGCCTCCAGCAGGTTCATCCTCGGGCTGCCGAGGAACGCGGCGACGTAGAGGGTGGCCGGCCGCCCGTACACCTGGGTGGGGGTGCCGACGTCCTGGAGGACGCCCTTGCGCATGATGGCCACCCGGTCGGCCATGGTCAACGCCTCGGCCTGGTCGTGGGTGACGTAGATGGTGGTGACGCCCAGCTCGCGGGTGAGGCCGGAGATCTCCGCCCGCAGCTCCGCCCGCAGCCCGCTGTCGAGGTTCGACAGGGGCTCGTCCATCAGGAACAGGCCCGGCCGACGGACGATGGCCCGGCCCATCGCGACCCGCTGGCGCTGCCCGCCGGAGAGCTGGCTGGGCTTGCGGCCCAGCACGTCGCCGATGCCCAGCGCGCTGGCCACGTCGGCGACCCGTTCCCCCCGCGGCGACGGGTCGACCCCGGCCAGCCGCAGGGGGAAGGCGATGTTGTCGCCCACCGTCATGTGCGGGTAGAGGGCGAAGTCCTGGAAGACCATGGCGATCTTCCGGTCCCGGGGCGGCAGGTCGTTGGCCAGCTCGCCGCCGAGCAGCACCGCGCCGGCGGTCGGGTCCTCCAGCCCCGCGACCATCCGCAGCACCGTCGACTTCCCACAACCCGACGGGCCGAGCAGGACCATGAACTCCCCGTCGTTCACGTCCAGGTTTATCTTGTCGACGGCTACTGTGCCGTCCTGAAATACCTTGGTCACATCCTTGAGCGCGACGGTTGTCACCGTCTCCTCCCCAGCCCCTCGGTTGAACCCCGAATGAATGTGACCAGGATCATGGACGCCGCACATCGGGTAAACGTGCCATGTTCGGCTCGTGACAGACCTATTACATGATCCCCCGGTTCAGCCGGCTTCCCCCAGGAACACCCGCCGGACGACCCGCTCGGCGGCGTGCCCGTCGTCGAGGGCGCAGAACCGGTCCCGGAACCGGCGGCGGGCCGCCGTCGCGGTGTCGGCGTCGACCGCGCCGGAGCGGAACAGGTCCAGCAGGCCGGGGAGACTGGTCGTCACCGCGCCGGGCGGCTCGGCGAGCAGGTCGAGGTAGACGCCCCGGGCCAACCGGTACGCCTCCCAGTCCGGCGCGTAGATCACGATCGGCCGGTCCAGCACGGCGTAGTCGAACATCGCCGACGAGTAGTCGGTGACCAGCACGTCGGCGGCGAGGTAGAGATCCTCCACCCGGTCGTGCTCGCTGACGTCGAGCACCCGCGCCGCGCCATCGAGCACCCGCGCCGCGCCGTCGAGCACCCGCTCACGGCGGAGCACCGGGCCGGCAGCCGGCAGCCGCCGGTCCCGGTCGGCGAAGTAGTGGCTGCGCATCAGCAGCACGCCGGTCGGGCCGAGCGCGTCGCGCAGCAGCTCCGGGTCGAACGGCGGCCGGTAGCCGGGCAGGTGCTCGCGGTGCGTCGGCGCGTACAGCACGACCCGGTCGCCCGGGGCGAGGCCGAGCCGGGCGCGCACCTCGCGTACCTCGGTGTCGGTGGCCGTGGCCAGGCGGTCGTTGCGCGGGTAGCCCACCTCCAGGGTGGTGTACGCGGCCGGGTACGCCCGCTCCCACATCTGGGTGGAGAAGCTGTTCGCCGAGACGCTGTGGTCCCAGCGGTCCACCCGGCGCAGCAGCTTCGCGAAGTCCATCCCGACCGCGCCGACCGGGTACCGCTGCTGGTCCAGCCCCATCACCTTCACGGGGGTGCCGTGGTGGGTCTGCACGTGCACCGACCCGGGGCGCTTGCGCACGAAGTCGGGGAAGTTGACGTTGTTGACCAGCCACGTCGCCCTCGCCAGCACGCGGTGGTACTCGCGGGTGCCGGCGACGACGTACTCCACCCCGGGCGGCAGGGACGCGACCCGGTCCCGCCGGACGATCCACACCCCGCGCAGGTGCGGGGCCAGCCGGCGGGCCGCCTCGTAGATCGCGGCCGGGTTGCAGGCGTACCCCCGGTACCAGTAGGCGGCGTAGACGGCGAGGTGCGGGTCGAGCGGGCGGCGCAGCTCCGCCAGGTAGTACTCGCGCAGCACGGCGTCGCGGCCCAGCCGGGCGGCCCGACGGGCAACGGGCCTGCCCCGGCGGACCTGGCGCCCGGCGGCCTCCCGGGCCTGGTTGGCGGCGCGCAGCGCGCTGAACGTCCGCCACCGGCCGGCGGCGACCAGCCGGTGCTTGAGCCCCTCCACGCCGGGCGGGGCAGGGTAGCCGCCGGGCGGCAGCCAGCGGGCGTGGTCGGCGGTGATCCGGTCGAAGAAGGCCGACCGCAGTTCGGGGGCGATCCGCTCGCCGTTGCCGAGCACCGTCAGGTAGTGCCAGATCATCCGCTCGAAGACCGCCGGCCGCAGGCCGTCCACGGGCGGGACGTGATCGTCCATCCACCGGAACACCCGGTGCCACTGGACGAAGACCTCGAAGTGCCGGTCCCCCCGGGTACGGGTGATCGCCCCGGACCGGCGCTGCCGGTAGTGGAGGCAGACCCGGTCGAGCACCCCGATCCGCTCGGCGGCCAGCAGCACCGGGTAGCTGAACGCGACGTCCTCGTACCAGCCGGGTTCGAAGCGCAGCCCGAGGTCGACCAGGAACTCCCGCCGGACCAGCCGGTTCCAGGCGGTGTGCAGCAGCCGCAGCGCCTCCGGCCGCTCGCGCAGCCGGAACGTCTCCTCCCCGGGCGGGGTGGGGAAGACCTCGGCCAGCGCGCTGCGGGTGGCCCGGCCGTCCCAGCGCACCCGGACGTGGTCGACGAGCAGCACGTCCGGGCGGGTCCGGCGCAGCCGGGCGGCCACCTCGGCGAGGCAGTCGGGGGCGAGCCAGTCGTCGCCGTCGACGAACCAGACGTACTCGCCGCCGGCCCGGTCCAGCCCGATGTTGCGGGCCGGACCGAGGCCGACGTTGTCGTCGAGCCGGACCGCGTGGACCCGGTGGTCCCGGGCCGCGTAGTCGGCGAGGATGTCGCCGCTGCCGTCCGGCGAGTGGTCGTCGACGCCGATGACCTCGACGTCGTCGAACGGCTGGCCGAGGATCGAGTCGAGGCACTCACGCAGGTACGCCTGCACCCGGTAGGCCGGTACGACGAAGCTGATCAGCGTCATCGGCCGGCCCCTCACGTCAGCCCGGCTGGCGAACCTCGCCGCCCGCCGGGACCCCCACGCCCCGCCGGGCGCGGGCGGGCAGGACGACCCAGGCCAGGACCACGCTCCCGACGAAAACCACGAGCAGGTACGCACCGAGTGTAGCCATGGCAATCCCCGCGAAACCGGCGAAAGCCGCGACGGCCAGCACCGCCGAGCGCCCCTCCCAGCCCAGCGTGGCACCGTGCAACGGCGGGGCTGCCTGCCGCTTCTCCAGCCGGGCGGTCAGGTCGTAGTGGTGCAGGGTGAGCACGAAGACGTACCCGAAGACCACCCACGCGGGGGCCCCGCCGACCACACCGGCGGCGATGGCGAACAGGTATTCGCCGGCCCGCAGCGCCGCCGGCACCAGCCAGTCCAGCGGGCCGTTGTGCGCCGCCCCCGCCCCGAGCGCGGCGACCAGCAGCACCAGCAGCGCCACCGGCACCGCCCAGGCCAACCCGCCCGGGTCGCCGCCATCGCCACTGCCGTCGCTGCCGTCGCCGCGCACCCGCAGCCCGGCCGCGACCAGCAGCGCCGCCGGCCCGAGCGCCCCGAGCACGGCGAGGGTCAGCGGGCCCATCGGCCGCAGCACCGGGAACCGGGCCGCGATCGCCCCGTCGTCGCGGTGCAGGGTCGCGTCGACCGTGTCCAGCACCGGCACCCACATCCAGCGGGCCCGCAGCGTGCGCAACGCACCCGTGTACGCGAACGCCAGCGTCCCCCAGGTCAGCACCGTGACCAGGCTGACCAGCGGGCCGAACAGCGCCACGGTCAGCGCGATCAGCGCCCAGCGCTCCCCGATCGGGAACACCACCGTGCGCTTCAGCCAGTACGACAGCGAACCCGTGTCGGCCTGCACCCGGGTCGACGCGGCGTTCAGCCGGTCGCCGATCCCGCCGCCTCCCCCACTTCCCCCACCAACTGCCCTCGGCCGGCGGGCCGCCTCGTCGTGCAGCACCCCGTACCAGGTGTCGGTCATGTGCCGGACGGTCTGCAACGTCATCGCGGCGACGGCCAGCGCCCAGCCGTAGCGGAACCCGGCGGCCGTCGCGCCGTAGCCGAGGCCGGCGTAGACCAGGTATTCCTTGGCCCGGTCGGCCATCGTGTCCAGCCAGCCGCCCCACGCGCTGAAGTGCCGGGTGTAGCGGGCGAGCTGCCCGTCGACGCAGTCCAGCACGAAGCCGAGGTAGAGCAGCACCGCGCCGGCCACCAGGGCGGGCCGGCCGCCGACTCCGAACAGCACCGCCGCGACCGCCGCGAAGAGCACCGAGATCGCGGTGACCCCGGTCGGCGTCAGGCCGAGCTTCGCCGACGCCTTCGTCACGTACGGCGACCAGGTGCTGACGAAGAACGTGGTGAAGAAGTCGTCCTTCTCCTTCACCGACAGCCGCAGCTCCGCCCGGTCCCCGTCGACGGCGGCGACGGCCGCCTCGGCGGCGGCCAGCCCGGCCGGGTCGACGACCCGGTGGGCGACGAGCAGGCGTACCCGATGGGCGAACGTCAGCGTGCCCAGCGCGGTGAGGCCGGTGAACAGCCGGTCCACGGCGGACCCGGCCGGGCCGGGCCCGGCGGCCGGCGGCGTGCCGGCGGCGGGGTCCGTGCCGGCGATCGGCATGCCGGCGACGGCGGCGCGGGCGGCGGCGGCCAGCGCGGGCAGGTCGTCCCGGCCCACCCGCAGCGCGCCGCCGAACACCCCGGTCTGCCCGCCGTCGAGCTGCCCGTCGGGGCCGGCGTCGACGACCTGGCCGCGCTCCTCGCGCACCACGGCCTGCCCGGGGGCCGGCGGGTCGGTCAGCACCAGGGCCACCGTCGGCCCGACCGGGCTGGTGGCCAGGTGCCGCAGTACGGCGGTGTGCGCCACCAGGTCCGTCCCGCTGACGATCACCGGCCCGGTGGCGGCGTCGACCAGGGTCGCCAGCTCGGTCAGGTTCGCGGCCCGGCGCACGTGGGTCGCCCCGGCCCGGTGCCACTGCTCGGCGAGCCGGTCGGCGAGCGCGGCCCCGGCGCGGCCCGTCCCGCCCTGCGTGTCCCCGGCGGCTGCCGGCGGGCCCGCAGCCGGCGCACCGGCGGCGAGCACGATCGCGACGGTCACCGCGCGACCGCGGCGTGGTACGCGTCGAGCGCCTCGGCGATCGTCCCGTCGACGGTCAGCCGCCCGGCGTCGAGGTACAACCCCCGACGGCAGAACCGGGTCAGATCCTTCTCGTTGTGTGACACCAGCACCAGTGTGCGTCCCTCCCCCAGCAATCGCTCGATCGTCGCATAGCACTTCTCGCGGAACTCCGCGTCCCCGACCGCCGTGACCTCGTCCATGAGCAGGATCGGGTGCGGCAGGTGGGAGATGATCGCGAAACCGAGCCGGACCTTCATCCCCGACGAGTAGTGCCGCACCGCCGTGTCGATGGCCCGTTCCACCTGCTCGCCGGCGAAGGAGACGATCTCATGAAAGTGTTTCCGCAGGTAGCGCGCCGACAGGCCGTGCAGCCCGCCGACGAGGTAGAGGTTCTCCCGGCCGGTCAGGTCGTTGGAGAAGCCGGCGGAGAGCTCCAGCAGGGGGGCCACGTCGCCGCGTACCCGGATGTTCCCCTCGTCGGGGATGAGCACCCCGGCGATCAGCCGCAGCAGGGTGCTCTTGCCGGTGCCGTTGCGACCGACCACCCCGAGCGTCTCGCCGGGCGCGACGCTGAACGACACGTCCCGCAGCGGCCAGAACCGCCCGTCGTCGGCGTTGCGCCCCGGGTCGGCAGACCCGCCGGGGCGGATGAAGAACTCGCGCAGGCGCAGCTGCCGCCGCCGGTTGCGGACGAACCGGATGCCGAGCCCGTCCGCCTCGATGATCGGATCGGCCGCCATCACAGCTCCTTGAGCACGGCGGGTTCGAGCCGCCGGAACGCCCACCAGCCGCCCACCAGCACCAGCACGCTCACCGCGACCGTGGTGGCGAGCAGCCGGGCGTCCGGGAACTGGTCCGGATACCAGACGGCGTGGTGCAGCTGGAAGATGCCGACCAGCGGGTTCAGCTCGTACGCGGCCTTCACCCAGCCCGGCAGCGTCGAGGACCTGACCAGGCTCAGCGGGTAGATGATCGGGGTGGCGTAGAACAGCACCCGGATCACCAGCCGCATGAACCGCTCGATGTCGCGCATCAGCACGTTCAGCGCCGACAGCAGCAGCGCCAGCCCGACCAGCAGCACCGCCTGCACGGCCACGGCGAGCGGCAGGGCGAGCACCGACCAGCCCGGGTGCACCTCGCCGCGCACCGCGTACGCGACGGCGATGGCGGCCAGGATCGGCAGACCGGCGGCGTACTCGGCGAACCGGCCGGTGATCCGGCCGATCGGGAACACCTGGCGCGGCACGTTCATCGTGGTGATCAGCCGGGCCTGGCCGGTGAGCGCGTTGGTCGCCTCGCTCAACGCCGAGCTGGTCCACATCCAGGCGAAGATGCCGGTGATCAGGAACAGCGGGTACGACCCGGCGGCCTGCCCCAGGTGCCGGCTCGTGTCGCCGGAGTAGAGCACCCCGAAGACGAACCAGTAGATCGCGCCCATGCCCAGTGGCTCGATCAGCGACCAGAAGTAGCCCAGCACCGACTGCTGGTATTTCACCGCGAGGTCGCGGCGCACGAGGATGCGCAGCGAGTTGCGGTGCGCCCACAGGCGGGCCGCGGGCCCGTGCGGGCCGGCCGCCCGGACGCCAGACGTCACCTGCGCCTCCTCGCCGGCTCGGCACCCTGTTGTCGGCTCAGGCCCCGTGCGCTCGGCACCCGATCCCGCTCAGCACTCGATCACGTTGACGGCCAGGCCGCCCCGCGCCGTCTCCTTGTACTTGACCTTCATGTCGGCGCCCGTCTCGCGCATCGTCTTGATCACCTTGTCCAGCGAGACATGGTGCACCCCGTCGCCGCGCAGCGCCAGCCGGGCCGCAGTGATCGCCTTGATGCTAGCCACCGCGTTCCGCTCGATGCAGGGGATCTGCACCAGGCCCCCGACCGGGTCACAGGTGAGCCCGAGGTTGTGCTCCATGCCGATCTCGGCCGCGTTCTCCACCTGCTCCGGGGTGCCGCCGAGCGCCTCGGCCAGGCCGGCGGCGGCCATCGAACAGGCCGAGCCGACCTCGCCCTGGCAGCCCACCTCGGCCCCGGAGATCGACGCGTTCTCCTTGAACAGCACGCCGATCGCCCCGGCTGCGAGCAGGAACCGGACCACGCCCTCCTCGTCGGCCCCGGGGACGAACCGGGTGTAGTAGTGCAGCACCGCCGGGATGATCCCCGCCGCGCCGTTGGTCGGGGCGGTCACCACCCGCCCGCCGGCCGCGTTCTCCTCGTTGACCGCGAGCGCGAACAGGGTCACCCAGTCCATCACCCGCAGCGGGTCGGCGCTCGCGGCGTCCGCCGCCAGGCCGCGCCGCAGCTCCGCCGCCCGCCGCCGCACCTTCAACCCCCCGGGGAGTACGCCGTCGCGCGCGCAGCCGGACGCCACGCACTCCCGCATCACCCGCCAGATGTCCAGCAGCCCGGCCCGCACCTCGCCCTCGGCGCGGCGGGCGCGCTCGTTGGCGAGCATCACCTCGCTGATCGACAACCCGTTGCCGGCGCTGACCGCCAGCAGCTCCGCCCCGGTACCGAACGGGTACCGCACGCGGGTGGTGTCGGGGACGATCCGGTCCGCCCCGGCCGCCGCCTCGTCGACCACGAATCCGCCGCCGACCGAGTAGTACGTCCGCTCGCGCAGCGTCGCGCCGCCCCCGTCGTACGCGACGAAGCTCATCCCGTTCGGGTGGTACGGCAGCGACCGGCGGCGGTGCAGCACCAGGTCCCGGTCCGGGTCGAAGTCGACCTCCTGCACGCCGAGCAGGCTGAGCCGGCGGTCGGCGCGGATGCCGGCCGCCCGGGGCGCGACGGTGTCGGTGTCGACGGTCTCCGGTGCCTCGCCCTCCAGCCCGAGCAGCACGGCCGGGCCACTGCCGTGGCCGTGGCCGGTGGCGCCGAGCGAGCCGAACAGCTCGGCCCGCACCCGGGCGACGTCGGAGAGCAGGCCGTCGGCCTTGAGCCCGGCGACGAACGTCCGCGCCGCCCGCATCGGTCCCACCGTGTGCGAGCTGGACGGCCCGATGCCCACGCTGAAGAGGTCGAAAACGCTGATCATGTGCACTTCCTCGCCGTCGTACGCCGTTGTACGGACCCGACCGGCGAGCCTACCCGCCGCCCTTCCTTTCCTCCCTCGGTGCATCGGAGCAGGCCCGCCCGGGTAAGTACCTACGGGTCAGGGGTTCCGGGATCCCCCTCGGGACGGAGGGCGGGTGCGACGGCGGTTCCTACCGTTGAGTCAGAGGCGGCGGTTACGCCGCAGAGTGGGAGTACGACGATGAGTCGCAAACTGGTCCGGCCCCGCGAGGGGCGCATGCTCGCCGGCGTCTGCGTCGGCCTGGCCCGCCGGTTCAACACGTCCGCCAGCCTGGTCCGGCTGCTGTTCCTGCTGTCGCTGCTGCTGCCCGGCACCCAGGTGATCGTCTACCTGGTGCTGTGGGTGCTCATGCCGAACGAGGACCGCTACGCCGCCGCCACCCGCTACTGACCCGCCGCGCCTGCTGACCCGCCACGCCTGCTGACCCGCCACCGTCTGACCCGCCGCACGAACACGCCCGCCCCGGTCCTCCCGGGGCGGGCGCTCGTGGTCGTGGCGGCGTCAGGGCGCGGTGTAGGTGACGGTCACCTTCTCGTAGCCAAGAGAGCGCAGCAGGCCCGCCAGCATCTTGTCGGTGTTCTCCTGCGCGCGGTCGGTCAGGCCGCTGTCGCGCGCGGCTGCCGTGATCCGGTCCTCGGCCAGCTGGTAGACCTGCTGCTGGCGGTTCGGGTCGCCCTTGACCAGGTCGCTGATCCGGTTGAACAGGCCGCGCTGCTCCGCCACGACGTAGCTCTTCTCCATGTCGAGGTTGGTCTGGCCGAGCTGCGGAGCGGGCAGCTTCACCTCGACGGACTTCCCGTCGGGCGACACGACCACCGCCCCCTCGCCGATCTTGGTGAAGTCGACGTACGCCTCCACGCTGCCCGCCCCCACGAAGAGGGTGCGCTGGTTGAGCAGGAACTCCGGCACGTTGTCGCGGTCGTTCTGCAGGTCGACCACGACCTGGAAGTTGCCCTCGGCCGCGACGTAGCGGCTGAGATCCTGGATCGACTTGAGCAGCGGCGGCTGGCTGCGGTCGGTCTGCTCCTGGGCGAAGGGGTTGCGGAAGTCGGGGAAAACGCCGGTGGCCTGCGCGCCGAGCAGCACGACCACGGCCACCGCCGCCGCGCCGAGCACCACGAGCAACCCCCGGGCGGCCCCGGATGGGCCCCTGGGGGCGGGCCGGTCGACCTCACCGTCGTGGGACATCGCTCACCATCCTCGATCGAACATCGTCTGAGGATGACGGTACGGCCACCGTGCGACACCCGCCCGCCCGCCAACCCGCCCCACCCCACCCCGGCTCGCCCCGGCTCGCCCCGGCTCGCTTCGGTGATCAAGAGGTTTGCGTCAGGTTGGTGCCCCGCCATGACGCAAACTTCTTGATCACCGAAGCGTGTCAGGACGAGCCGCCCACCTGAGGTACGTTCTTCTGCACCTGCTCTGGAGGGTGACCATGCGAAGCGTGACCTTCACCCAGCTTCGACGGAACCTGGCCAGCGAACTCGACCGGGTCATCAACGACGCGGAGGAAGTGGTGGTGGACCGGCCGGGTCACGAGCCCGTGGTCATCGTGCCGCTCGCGGAGTACGAGGCGATGGCGGAGACCGACTACCTCCTCCGCAGCCCGAGCAACGCCGCCGCCCTCCGCCGATCGATCGCGGAGTTGGCTCCGTCTGTTCAGCCCGCCAATTCGTAAGGGACGTGGCATGCCCAGCGACCGTCTCATGCGGATCCGCAGCGCCGAGTTCCAGGCCATGGCCGCCCGGGTCCTGCGGGTCACCGAGCTGACCTCCCGCCTGAACGTCCTGCCCTTCGAGGACGAGGTGGGCAAGGCGGAGCTGTTCGCACAGATCCTCGGCAGGCCGCTGCCGGCGCGGGTCACGATCTATCCGCCCTTCTACACGGATCACGGCCTCCACCTCGACCTCGCCGAGCGCGTGTTCATCAACCAGAACTGCACGTTCCTCGACTACGCCGGCATCCGGCTCGGCGAGCGGGTGATGGTCGGCCCGAAGGTCACCTTCATCACCAGCGGCCACCCGGTCGATCCCGAGGAACGGCGGCGGTATCTCACCGGCGCGCCCATCGACGTGGCGGAGAACGTGTGGATCGGCGCGGGTGCGACGATCCTGCCCGGCGTCAGCATCGGCCGGGACGCCGTGGTCGCGGCGGGCGCGGTCGTGGCCGACGACGTCCCGCCGGCAACCCTGGTCACCGGCGCGAAGGCGACGACGCGCCGCCAGTGGTGAGCGGCCTCTCCGGTAGCGCTCGATCTTGGAAGCCAACGGCCCCTGGAGGGGCCGGAATCGTCCAAGATTGACCGGCCCTCCGCTGCCCGTGTCGGGGTCAGGCCCGCTTGGCGACGTGGGCGACGAACGCGCGCCACACGACCGGCCCGAACGCGAGCGCCGGCCCGGCCGGGTCCTTCGAGTCGCGTACGCCGACGACGCCCGGAAGGTTGTCGGCGACCTCGACAAGGGTGCCGCAGTTGGTGGACGAGCGGTTCGACTTGCGCCACTGGGCGCCCGTCAGGTCGTCCATGTCTTCGCCGCCTCCTTGAGCACGTCGATCGTCTGCCCGAGCGGGAGGGCTTCGCCCCGGACCGCCTCCCACCGCACTCCCAGGCTAACGACCGGGTCGGGCTGCCCTGTGGTCTGCGACTTGAGCTGGTGGTCCACGCACCCGGCGCGTGACCCGTCGGGCAGGTCTGCCAGGATGAACGCCCCGTTGAGCCCTGGGTAGATGCCAGCGGACAACGGCACGACGTGCAACTGGATATGCGGCTGTTCCGCGCAGGTCAGCAGGTGCTCGACCTGCTCGGCCATCACGTCGGGGCCGCCGCAGGCCCGGCGGAGGACCATCTCGTCCAGCACCACGAAGAGCTGCGGGCTCGGGTCGCGGGCGAGAACCGCCTGCCGCTCCAGCCGCGACGCGACGTGCTGGTCAAGCTCCGAGATCGGCACGCGCGCCGCGCGGAAGACCGCTCGGGCGTACGCCTCTGTCTGTAGCAGCCCAGGCACGAAGGAGTGTTCGTACCAGCGCAGCGCGGTCGCCTCCCGCTCGATCTCTTCTATCCACTCGCGCATCGGCGCGGCGTCGCCCTTGACCAGCTCGTCCCAGAGCGTCGCGAAGTATCCGCCGGTGTTCAACGCCTTGTCGACGGCGGTCAGGTGGGGCAGCGTCGGCGGCTTCGCCCCGGTCTCGATCGCGCTCACCTGCGAGTCCGAGCAGAAGACCAGCTCGCCGAGCTGGGCCTGCGTCAGCCCGGCGGCCACCCGGCGTCGCCTCAGCTCGCGAGTCAGGTACTCAGACGGCGAGATTCCCACAGCTTCCACGTCCTTCCACGACTCTCCACACGATTTCCCCGCCGGCCCGGATCTGGTCGCTGCGCTCCGCGATCGGGCGGTGACTGTTCCGAGCCTAGGGGGCCTGCGTCCAGGGTGGAAGGACAAGCGGCGCGGCCGGTGGAGGCGACCCGAAGCCCGGCGGTCGCGTCTGTCGGGGCCGCCCCGCTGCGCGCAAGCAGGGGCGGCCCCTCCCCACCTCGCGAAGGAGGCCCCACCATGCGTTTCCGGTTCCGGCGCTGCAAGCCGGCCCCGCCCGTCCCACCACCACAGCCCCGCCGCACCCCGCCGGACGGGCGGCCGAGCTGGGCGACTCAGCCGACCGAGGTCCTCCCGACGAAGGACCCGGGGCGGGCCGGCAACCTGACCCTGGCGCAACTCTGGCGAGGGAACGGGGGCCGGTGATGAGGCGGACTCCCGTCCCGCTGGCGTTGGAGCTGCACCGCGCCGAAGGGCCAGACTGGCTGTGCGAATCCGACGGCGAGCCGTTCCCCTGCCCGACCTGGCGGAACCTGCCGATGGACGACCACCTGCGCGGAGCGCTGCTGGCGGGCTTCACGCTCTTCCTGCGCCGGGCGATCCGTGATCTCCGGGGCCGCCCGGAAGGCCCGACCCCGCCGCAGATCGTGAAGCGGTTCCTGTGGTTCCTGCCGATGACCGACGACGAGGCGCGTGCCGTCGCGCTGCGGTACCGCTGATGTCACACGCCCGCCCACACCTCCCGGTCCGCCCGATCTGGCTGTGCCGCGCCTGCGGCCACCCATGGCCGTGCGGGGCGGCACGGCTGACACTGCTCGTCGAGTACCGGGGCAACCGCACCGCCCTGCTGATCTACCTGGCGACGTTGCAGGAGGAAGCCACCGCACAGCTCACGGAGCTGACCCCGGCGACCCCGCCGGTCAACCTGACCGACCGCTTCCTGTCCTGGGCCCGCGCCCGGGGATGACCCGCGCGTGCGGGCTCGGACGGACCGGGACCACGTCAGGGGTTCGCCGGGGCCCGCCCGCGCAGGGATCAAGCCTGACTGTGAGCC
>NZ_JBHUVA010000036.1:0-61282 GCF_042670805.1 Micromonospora sp. NPDC057141
GGGCCGGACGGGCCGGCGCGACCGGCCCGGCCGCCGCCGGCAGCGGCCCGGCGAAGGCGCAGCGGGCCGCCGCCGGGGCGCTGTGGCGGGCCGCCGCCGCGGTGCTCGCCTCCGGAGTCCCGGCCGCCGGCGCGGTCGGTCAGGCCGACCTGCTGCGGGCCGCGCACGGCGCCCGGCTGGCCGGCCTGCCGCGCGCCGAAGCCGCCGCGCTGCGCCTGGTGCGCGGCCTGCGCGCGCACCGGTCCCGGCAGACCGGCCACCGGCTCGCCGACCTGGTCGAGGTGCTGCACGACCTGCTGTACGTGGCCGGTCGGCTGGTCGCCGGCGATCCCGACCCGGCGCTGGTCGGCGTGCTCCGGCGGGCCTACCAGCCGGACGGCACGTTGGAGGTGCACGGCATCTGCCGGGAGCCGGTGATCAGCGCGACCGGGTACGCCGGGGTGGTCACCCACCTGGTCGCCGCCGACGGTCGCCGGCTCTCGTTCGCCGACGTGTTGCCGGGCGGCCCGCACCGCGCCCACGACTGCGCCCACGCGGTCACCCAGATGGGCGCGGTCGCGGTGGATCACGCGGCGCTGGCCCGGGGCGGCCTGCGGATCAGCGGCACCACGGTCTCCCCGGAGGGCCGGCTCGGTGCCGGCGCGGGGGTCCGGGCCACCCCGCTCACCGGGACCGACTGGTCCACCGGCGTGCTGGGCGAGCTGTTCGCCCGTCCGCTCGCGGAGGTGGTGGCCGGGCAGCTCGCCACCGACGACCCGGCCGACCCGGGTCGGGCCGGCACGGCGCTGCTCGGTGCCGACCTGGTGGTGGTCGGCGCGGTCGGCGACCAGGTGCTGGCCCGCGAGCTGGCCCCCGGTGCGGGGGCGGACCGGGCACCGGTGCCGGACGGGCCGGTGATCCGGTTGGTGCCGGCCGACCCGCACCCCGCGCTGGCGCACGTGGCCAACCTGCGGCGGCTGGCCTCCCGGCCGGGCCTGCGGATCCGGGTGGTCGGCCGCCTGGACCCCGACCGGGCCGGCACGCTGCGCCCGCTCGCGGTCGGCGCGGTGCCCGGTGCCACCGAGACCCTGTGGCTGCCGGCGCAGTGGCACGGCCGGGCGGACCTGGGCTACGACCAGATCCAGGGCGGTCACCTGCCGCCCCGCTCGCCAGCCGGTACGGCGCAACCGGTGCCGGCCGTCGACGAGGTCGCGGAGTCCCCGCTGTGGCGGGTCCGCCGGCTGGTGGAACTGGCCGTCTCCGGTGGCCGTCGGGCGGTGGCCGAGGCGGCCCGCGACGAGGCCGCCTCGCTGGCGGGGCCGCTGCGCCGGGCCGGCTTCACCACCGCCGCCGCGCTGGCGTCGGCGCTGGTGGCGGAGTCGGACCGGCGTGGCCGGGACGCGTTCGGCCGGCTCACCGATCCCGACCCGGACCGGTACGCCTGGGCCTGGCTCATCGCGACCGCCCACCTCGCCGCCACCGAGCGGGAGCTGATCCGGTCCTCCTGGGTGGAGCCTGCGGTCGGCTGATCCACGCTTGCGGGTCCGGCCTGGATGCCGCCCCCACGGGTGCCCGGTGCGGGGGCACCCGTGGGGGCGGTGCGGGGCGCATTCTTCGTTTGATCTAATTCGATCTCTGGGGCGGCGACGCCGTCCCTGCCCCGCGAGGACCAGGAGAATCGTCATGACCGTTCCGCAGCGCGTCGCGATCGTGACCGGCGGTTCCCAGGGCATCGGCCGGCGGATCGCGCAACGCCTGGCGGCGGACGGCTTCGCGGTGGTGGTCAACTTCGCCACCGGCAAGATCGAGGCGGAGCAGGTCGTGGCGGAGATCCTCGCTGCCGGCGGTAACGCCGTCGCGGTTCCGGCCGATGTCGCCGACGAGTTGGCGGTGGCGGAACTGTTCGACGTCGCCGAGCGGACGTACGGCGGGATCGACGTCGTCGTGCACTCGGCCGGGGTGGCGTCCCACGCGCCGGTGACCGAGCTGGACCTCGCGGAGCTGGACCGGGTGCACCGCATCAACGTGCGCGGCACCTTCGTGGTGGATCAGCAGGCGGCCCGCCGGATCCGTCCCGGCGGCGCGCTCGTCAACATCTCGAGCACGACAACCCGGTTGTCCCTGCCCGGCTACGCTGCGTACGCGGCCAGCAAGGCGGCGGTGGACGCGATCACGTTGATCCTGGCCCGGGAGCTTCGCGGACGCGACGTCACCGTGAACGCGGTCGCGCCCGGCGCTACCGCCACCGCGCTGTTCCTCGCGGGCAAGGACGAGCAGACGATCGCCGCGATGGCGGCCATGTCGCCGATGGACCGGCTCGGTGACCCGGGAGACACCGCCGAGGTGGTGGCGTTCCTGGCCGGCCCGGCCCGGTGGATCAATGGTCAGGTGGTGTACGTCAACGGGGGCGCCGCCTGAACCTCGCCGCCGGCGGGCCGGCCACCCATTCCCTGCCGGCGGGCCGGCCACCCATTCCTTCCGACCGGACGGTAGCATTGTGGGGCTGCGCAGGGGATAGGAGGCCACCAATGGCACGTGCCACGTCCAACCGGCCGGAGTCGACCCGTCGCCGGCAGCGGTGGCCCGACGGCTACGACCCGGAGAACACCCGCAAGTCGTTGATCTCCAGCGCGCTGGAGCTGTTCGAGAAGCGCGGCTTCGACCGCACGTCGGTGCAGGAGATCGCCGACCGGGCCACGCTCACCAAGGGCGCCTTCTACCACCACTTCGAGAGCAAGGACGACCTGCTGCGTCACATCCAGGAGGAGTACCTGGAGGCGCAGCTCGCCGCGATCGGAAAGATCGAGGCCGGCAGCGACGACCCGAAGGTGCGGGTGGCCGAGCTGATCCGGTTCAGCCTCACCAGTGTGGCCGAATACCGGGCACATGTGACGATCTTCTACCAGGAGCGGCGCAACCTCACCGCCGACCTGTTTGCCGAGGTGACCCGCAAGCGTGGCCTGGTGGAGTCTGCCTTCGCCGGGATGATCGCCGATGGCATCGCCCGGGGGGTGTTCCGCTCCGACGTCGACCCGCGCATCGCCACGTTCGGCCTGGTCGGGATGTGCGCCTGGGCGTACCAGTGGCTCAACGTCGGCGGCCCGCTCAGCGTCGACGAGGTGGCGCGCCAGTTCAGCGCGATGGTGCTGGAGGGCCTGTCCGCCTGACCTGCGGGCCGGTTCGGCCAGCCGCCGAGAAGCTGGCGGGCCATGACGTGCGGTGCACCTGGTTGTCGCCGCCCTGTCGGCATGACATACCATCCAGTCGGAATGCAGGGGGTGCGGACCGGGGCGAGCGTCCCCGGAGCCCCTCGACCGACGAGCCGAACGGAGCGAACCGCGACCATGCGAACCGCGAAGAAGACGATCGTGCGTACCCCGAGCGACCTGCTCGACCTCGTCGGCCAGGAGTTGGGCGCCTGCGAGCCCCGGGTGGTGACGCAGGAGCAGATCGACCGGTTCGCCGACGTCACCGGCGACCACCAGTGGATCCACGTCGACGTCGAGCGGGCGCGCTCCGGGCCGTTCGGCACGACGGTCGTGCACGGGTTCCTGACCCTGGCGCTCGTCCCGCTCCTGCTCGCGGACATCCTGGAGGTGCGGGAGCACTCGATGGGGGTCAACTACGGCCTGGACCGGGTCCGCTTCATCCGACCGTTGCCGCCGGGCGTCGAGATCCAGGGCACGGCGACGCTCGTGTCGGCCCGGCGGATCCCGGCGGCGGTGGAGGGTTTGCCCGGCGGCGTGCAGGCCAAGGCGTCGGTGGTGGTGGAGTTCGCGCGGGACTCGCAGCCCTGCTGCGTGGCGGAGATCCTGTTCCGCTACCACGGCTGAGGCACCCGGTTGGGCCGCGACGGCGCGCTCACTCGGCCGGCGCGTCCGCCGGCGCGACGAACCGGCCCCGGTAGAACGACAGCGCCGGCACGCCCGTCGGCTTCAGGAGCACGTGGTCGACGTCCAGCAGGATGATCACGTGGTCGCCGCTGGTGATCACCTCGTCGCGGCGGCCGGCGAGGATCGCCGGCGTGCCGGGCAGCAACGGGACGGCGTCGGGGCCGGGCACCCAGGACACGCCGTCGAGCCGCTGCGCACCGGACAGGCCGGAGGTGGCGAACCGCCGGGCCACGTCCTCCTGGTTCTGGCTGAGGATGTGGACCGCGATGCGGTCGGCCGCCATCAGCACCGGGAAGCTCGACGAGTGGCTGGTGACGCAGAACAGCACCTTCGGCGGGCGCAGCGAGACCGAGGTGAACGAGTTCACCGTCAGCGCGGCGACCTCGCCGGTGCCGGTCACGGCGGTCACGGCGGTCACGCCGGTGGGGAAGTGCCCGCACACCTGGCGGAACTCGGCGGAGTCGAACAGGGGCTCGGCCATCATCGGTTCACCGCCGGGTCGCAGGAGTCGGGTGCGGGGCGGAGTCCGCCTTCGAGCTGGATGAGGCACAGCGTGTGCCCGCCGGGGTCCTTGATCAGGTGCAGGCGTCCGTGCGGGCTGTCGACCGGCCCGACGGTCGGCGTGCCGCCCAGGGCGCGTACCCGGTCGAGCGCGTCGTCGAGGTCGGCGACGGCGAAGTAGGTGATCCACTTCGACGGGATGAGGTTGGGCCACTCGTTGTCCAGTTCGAGGACGCCGGCGACCGGGACGTCGCCGAGCATCAGCAGCGTGTAGGGCCGGGCCGTCGGCGCGTCGCCGCGCTGCCGGGCGGTGTAGCCGAACATGGCCCGGTAGTAGGCCACCGACCGGGCGGGCTCGCCGGTGTCCAGCTCGTTCCAGCACAGCGCGCCGACCGAGTTGAGGGCCTGGACGCCGGCGCGCGACTCGCCCTGGTAGAGGCCGAAGGCGGCGCCGAAGGGGTCGACGACCGCCGCGCCGGTGCCGGCCGCGGGCAGGTAGCGCGGGGGCGTGACCAGTTCCCCGCCGAGCGCGACGGCCTGCCGCGCCGACCGCGCGACGTCGTCGACCGCGAAATAGGTGAGCCAGCCCCGGGGGCGGCCTCCGTGCAGGGCGGCGGCGTCGGAGATGCCGGCGACGTCGCGCCCGTCGACGCCGCACATCCGGTAGGTGGTGGCGCCCAGCTGCTCCGCGCGGACCGTCCAGCCGAGCAGCGAGCCGTAGAAGGCCTCGGCCCGCCCGGGGTCCGGGGTGCACAGCTCCACCCAGACGGCCTCGCCGGGCCGGAACGGCCGGCTCACCCGGACACCGCCCGTGCGGTGAGGGCGGCGACGATCGTGCGCGCCGAGACGTCGTACGCGTGGTCGGGCGCCCCGGTGGCCAGGCTCGACTCGACGACCTCGACCACCGCCCGCAGGGTGCCCTCGGGCAGGGCGAGCAGCGAGTCGACGAGGTCGTCGACCTCGCGGTCGAGGTGGGCGTCGGGGACGACGCGGGCGACCAGGCCCCAGGCGAGCAGCTGGGCGGCCGTGGCCGTCGCCGCGCCGGTCAGCAGGTGGTAGGCGTGCGGCCGGGGCAGGGCCCGGGCGATCGTGTGGCCGACACCGGCGGGGGCGAAGCCGTAGCGGGCCTCCGGCAGCGACAGCCGGGCGTCGGCGGCGGCGACCGGCAGGTGCACGGCGTCGAGCAGACCCGCGCCGAACCCGACGACCTGGCCCCGGACGGCGGCGACGACGGGCACGGGGAGCCGCCGGATCCGCTCCAGGGCCGCGTCGCTGCCGCGCAGGCGGGCGGCGACCGCCTCGCGGGTCGCGCCGGCCAGCCCGGCGAAGGACGAGGTGTCCCAGCCGCCGCAGAAGTGCCGGCCGGCCATGTCGAGGCGGATCACCACGCAGGTCTCGTCGGAGGCGGCGGCCTCCAGGGTGTCGACGAGTTCCCGCAGCGCGGCGTCGTCGACGCAGTTGCCGCGCGCGGCGTTGTCGTAGCGGACGTGCGCCACGCGGCCGTCGTGCCCATGGGCGAGGGTGATGGTCACCGCCGCATCATACATACCGGTCGGTATGAACACAACGCTGCTGTTGGGCGGGGGTTTGACACACGAACGTCACGGACGAGATACCCGCTCGACCCGTTGACTTGATACCGGCTGGTCGGTACTTTGTGGCGAACGTCACCGCCGGCCCAGGCCGAGACACGACGGGTCCATCGCCTCTGAAGGACGCCCATGATGATCACGAAATCCCTGCGCTCCCGGCGGCCCCTCGCGCTGGCCGCCGCCCTTGCCGTCGCGAGCGCCAGCCTCACCGCGTGCGGCGGGTCCGACTCCGAGGACGCCGGGCCGGCCGGCGCGGCGACCATCCGGGCGCTGCTCGCCGCCCAGCCGGCGACCCTCGACCCGATCGTCGGCGCGCGCTCCGCCCAGATCGTCTGGGCGACGATGCTCGAGCCCCTGATCGACACCGACGACAGCCTCGCCCCGACCGACACGGGCCTGGTCACGGCCTGGACGCGCACCGACGCGACGACCTGGACCTTCAAGGTCCGGCCCGACATCGCCTTCAGCAACGGCGAGAAGGCGGACGCGGCGGCCGTGGCGAACACCATCACGCTCACCCGCGACGCCGCCGCGTCCCAGCTGAAGTCCTACTTCACCAACGTCACCGCGATCGAGGCGCCCGACGCCACCACCGTCGTGGTGAAGACGAAGACCCCGCAGTACAACGTCCCCGACCTGCTCACCACGGTCTACCTGGTGCCGCCGAAGTACTACCAGGAGAAGGGCTCGGAGGGCTTCGCCGCCGCCCCCGTCGGCACCGGCCCGTACGTGTGGTCGGGCGCGAACGCCGGCCGCGACATCTCGGTCAAGAAGAACCCCGCCTACTGGGGCACGAAGGCCACCAACGACGGCATCACCTTCACCTGGGCCAACGAGGCCGCGCAGCGCCTCGCGCTGATCCAGAGCAAGAGCGTCGACATCTCCTTCGACCTGCCGCCCGCGCAGGCGAGCGCGGCCAAGAGCGCCGGCGTCACCGTGGTGAGCACCGAGACCGCCATGAAGATCATCGCGTTCCTCGACTCGACGAAGGCCCCCTTCGACGACCCGAAGCTGCGCGAGGCCGCCGCCCTGGCCATCGACCGCGACGCGATCGTCAAGGGCATCTTCGACGGCCAGGCCGTCGCCGACGCCGGCCTGCTCAACGTCAGGCCGGGGCAGCAGCCGGCGCAGAGCGTGACCGCCGACGCCGCCCGGGCCAAGGAACTCGTCGGCTCCGCCGCCCCGGCCGTGCAGATCAGCTACCCGGCGGCCCAGTACACCAACATCGAGGAGGTCGCCCAGGCCGTCGGCGGCAGCCTCGAACAGGCCGGCTTCAAGGTGACCTACGTCCCGCTCGACTACGGCACCCTCGTCAAGCGGATCATCGGCCGCCAGGTGCCCGGCATCTCGATCTTCGCCGGGGTGCCGAACGTCGCGGTGCCGGACTACTTCGTCAGCGGCTTCATGAAGACCAAGTCGATCACCGGCAACTGCCCCGACCCGAAGATCGACGAGCTCGCCCAGCAGGCACTGGAGCAGGACGGCGCCGAGCAGGCCGCCCCGATCTACGACCAGCTCAACACGATCGGCGTGGTGGACAGGCACTGCTACGTGCCGCTGTACCGGCAGGTGTTCAACTACGCGACCGGCCCCGGCGTCTCCGGCGTGGTGTTCGGCCCCCTGAACACCGTGGACTTCACGAAGACGACCCGCTGACGATGACCGAGGCAGTGCGCAGGGGGGTGTCGGGCGAGGTCGCCCGGCACCCCCGCACCCCGGAGACGGACACCCCCGTGCTGGTGGTCGACGACCTCGTCGTCGAGCACCGCGACCGGAGCACCGGCCAGGTCTTCCGCGCCGTCGACCACGTGTCGCTGCGCATCGGCGCCGGCGAGAGCGTCGCCGTCGTCGGCGAGTCCGGCTCCGGCAAGACGACGCTCGCGATGGCCGCGACCGCGCTGGGACCGCGCGGCGAGGGCGACATCCGGCTGCTCGGCCACTCCCTGTCGGAGATCGGCCGTACGCGGCTGCGCCGGCTGCGGCCCGAGGTGCAGGTCGTCCTCCAGGACCCGCACGGCTCCCTCGACCCCCGGCAGTCCGTGCGGTCCGGGCTGCGGGAGCTGCGCACCCTGCAACCCGAGCGCACCTCCTGGATCGGCGACGCCGACCTGCTCGGCAGCGTCCGGCTCGCCCCCGAGCTGCTCGACCGCTACCCGCACCAGCTCTCCGGCGGCCAGGCCCAGCGGGTCTGCATCGCCCGCGCGCTGCTCATGCGCCCGCGCCTCATCGTCGCCGACGAGCCGACCTCCGGCCTCGACGTCTCCGTCCAGGCCGACGTGCTGGCCCTGCTCCGGCAGATCCGCGCCAGCACCGGCGCGGCGCTGCTGATGATCAGCCACGATCTCGCCGTCGTCCGCTCGCTCTGTGACGTCGTGCACGTGATGTACCGCGGCCGGGTCGTCGAGTCGGGGCCCTGCGAGACGGTCTTCGTCACCCCCGAGAACGACTACACCCGCGAGCTGCTCGCCGCCATGCCCGGAGCGCGCTGGAGGTCCCGCCGATGAAGGCCAGCACCGTCCGCCGGGTCGGCAGCCGGCTCGCGTCACTGTTCGCGTCGCTGCTGATCGCCCTCAGCCTCGCGTTCCTGCTGGGCCGCCTCTCCGGCGACCCCACCGCCACCATTCTCGGGCCGATGGCACCACCGGAGCAGCGCGAGGCGCTGCGCCACGAGCTGGGACTCGACCTGCCCCTGGTCGTGCAGTACCTCGACTACCTGCGGGGCGTCCTCACCGGCGACCTCGGCCAGTCGCTGCAGTTCTACCAGTCGAACACGTCGATGATCGCCGACCGGCTGCCGTACACGCTGCAACTGGTCGCCGCCGGCATGGCCCTCGCCGTCGGCGTCGGTGTCCCCCTCGGCGTGCTCGCGGCGACCCGGGAGGGCACCTGGTGGGACCGGGCCGCCTCCACCCTCGCCCTGCTCGGGCAGTCCGTGCCTGTCTTCTGGTTCGGCATGATGCTCGTGGTGCTGTTCGCCGTGCAGCTCGGCTGGCTGCCCGCCGGACAGTCAGGCACCCCGAAGCACCTGATCCTGCCCGCCCTCACCATGTCGGTCTACCCGATGGCGCACATCGCCCGGCTCACCCGCGCCTCGATGAGCGAGGCCCTCGCCGAGCCCTACGTCGACTCGGCCCGCGCCCGAGGGCTCGGCAACCGGCGGGTCGTGTGGCGGCACGCGTTCACCAACGCGATGATGCCGATCCTGACGATCGTCGTGCTCCAGACCGGCATCCTGCTCTCGGGCGCGGTCGCCGTCGAGTACGTCTATTCCTGGCCGGGCCTCGGGCAGCTCGCGCTCCAGGCCATCCAGTTCCGCGACTTCCCGCTCGTGCAGGCGATCGTCGTCTTCGGTGCGCTGGTCTTCGTCCTGCTCAACCTGGTCGTCGACGTCCTGCACTCGATCGTCGACCCGAGGGTGAGGTGAACGTCGTGAGCCAACTCGAACTCGACCCGACCGCCGCGGGGACACCGCCCAGGCGGCCCGGCCGGCGCGCGCGTACCTCCGTGTTCTGGCTGTCCCTGCCGCTGGCCGTCGTCTCCGTCGCGGTGTTCGTGCTGCCACTGACCGGGCTGCTCCCGGCGGCCGGCCAGGACCTGGCCGCGACCCGGCAGCCGCCGGGATTCCTGCCCGGCGGCACCTGGGCCCATCCCCTCGGCACCGACAAGCTCGGCCAGGACGTGCTCACCCAGTTCGTCACGGCCGGCCGCCTGACGATCGTCATCGGTCTGGTCGGCGCGCTCGTCGCCATCGGCCCCGGCACGCTGCTCGGCGTGCTCGCCGGATACTTCCGGGGCTGGGTCGACCGGGTCGTCTCGGTCCTCGTCGACGCCCAGCTGGCCCTGCCGTTCATCCTGGTCGCCCTCGCGATCATCGCGAACCGGGGCAGCTCGCTGCCGGTGCTGTTCCTGGTGCTGGCGTTCACCGGCTGGGCCGTGTGCGCCCGCGTCACCCGCTCGGCGACCATGGCGATCCGGGAACGCCAGTTCGTGTTCGGCCTGCGCGCGGCCGGCGCGTCGGAACCCCGGATCGTCCTGCGGCACATCCTGCCCAACCTCGCCGGCACGACCGTCGCGCTCGGCACCCTCCAGGTCGGCACGGCGATCCTGGTCGAGAGCGCGCTGAGCTTCCTCGGCCTGGGCGTGGTGCCGCCGATGAACAGCTGGGGCTCGATGCTGGCGTCCGGCCAGGACGAGCTGAGCCAGGCCTGGTGGATCGCCTTCTTCCCCGGGCTCGCCATCACGCTGCTGGTGCTGCTGGTGAACCTGCTCGGCGACGCGCTGCTCACCCACCACGACCCCCGGAAGGCGCGCCGATGAGCGCACTGCTGAAGGCCGACGGCCTCGCCGTCACCGCCCGGCTCGCGGCCGGCGACCTGCGCCTGCTCGACGACGTCGACCTGGAGATCCGCCGTGGCCAGATCGTCGGCGTCGTCGGGGAGTCCGGCAGCGGCAAGACCACCCTCGCCCGCTGCGTCGTCGGGCTGCTCGACCGCAACGTCCGCGTCGAGCGCGGCTCCGTCGCGCTGGCCGGCGACGTGGTGGTGGCACCCGGCGTCGACCGCACCGACCGGGTGCGCGGCAGCGCCGTCGGCATGGTCTTCCAGGACACGTCGCGGTCGCTGAACCCGCTGATGCGGGTACGCACCCAGCTCGCCGAGGTGCTGCGCCGGCACGTCCGCGCCATCACCCGGGACGAGGTGCGGCGGCGCTCGGTGGAGGTGCTGGAGCAGATGCGCATCGCCGACCCGGCCCGCGTGCTCGACAGCTACCCCCACCAGCTCTCCGGCGGGCTGCGCCAGCGGGTCGCCATCGCCCTTGCCGTCGTCACCCGCCCCGCCCTGGTGATCGCCGACGAGTGCACCACCGCCCTGGACGTCACGACGCAGACCAAGGTCGTCGCCCTGTTCCGCACCCTGGTCGACGAGCTCGGCATCGGCCTGCTGTTCGTCACCCACGACCTGATGCTGGCCAGCGACCTCTGCGACCGGGTCGCGGTGATGAGCGGCGGGCGGGTCGTCGAGGAGGGGGAGACCACGCGCGTGCTGGACCGGCCGCAACAGGAGTACACGCAGCGGCTCCTCGCCGCCCTCCCCTCATGGAGCTGAAGGAGAACCGCGTGGAGCCGAAGGAGAACCCGCCACCCATGCCCGAGCAGCCCGGCATCGACGCCTACGCGGCCCACCTCCCGGCGTACGCGCTCGACGACAACCGACTCGACGCCACCGGGCCGCCCCGCCCCGGCGGCCCGGTCCGCAGCGTCGCCGCGTTCGACGAGGACACCGTCACGATGGCCGTCGAGGCGTTGCGGCACGTCGCCGCCGCCACCCCCGCCGGCCGGCAGCTGCTGTTCGCCACCACCAACGCCCCGTACGACGCGAAGACCTCCGCCGGGGTGGTGCACGAGGCCCTCGGGCTCGACTCGGCGGTCGCCGCGGTCGACCTGCGCGGACACCGCAGCGGCGCCACCGCCCTCGACCTCGTCGTCCGGGCCGGCGCCACCGCCGCCCTCGCCGACCTGCGCACCACCCGCCCCGGTGCGCCCGACGAGCTGGCCCAGGGCGACGCCGCCGTCGGGTTCGTCGGCGGCGGCCACGCCGCCGCCGTGCTCCTGGCCCGCGCCGGCCGCACCGCCGAGGTCCTGGAGCGCTGGCGGCTGCCCGGGGAGCGGCACGACCGGGTCTGGGACGAGCGGTTCACCGCCGAGATCCTCGTCGCGGCCGGCCTCGACGCGGCCCGCCACGCCCTGGCCGAGTCGTCCCTCGACGCCGTCGACCAGGTCGTCGTGTCGTCGTCGAATCCGCGCGCGGCGGCGGCGCTGCGCCGGGCGCTGGGCGGTGACGGGCGGGACGCGACGATCGAACGGGCCACCGGCTTCACCGGTGCCGCCCACCCGGGACTGCTGCTCGCCGCCGCGCTCGACGAGGCGCGGCCCGGCCACACGATCCTGCTGCTGTCGGCCACCGAGGGCGCCGACGCGTTCGTCTTCGCCGCCGGCGACGGGGTGCGGGCGGCGTGCGGCGGGCCGTCCGTGCGCGCGCAGCTCGCCGCGCGGCAGCCCGTCGGCTACGGCCGGTACCTGCGCTGGCGCGGGCTGCTGGACGTGCAGGGCCCCGCCCGCCCGGCCGCCCCCGCCCCCGCGGCCCCGCCGATGCGCCGCCGCGCCGGCTGGAAGTACCGGCTGGAGGGCAGCCGCTGCGGCGCCTGCGGCGCGGTCACCACGCCACCCGGCCGGGTCTGCGCCGCCTGCGGCATCGCCGGTGCGCCCGACGCGACCGGGAAGGTCTCGCTGCGCGACCGCACCGCCCGGGTCGTGTCGGTGACCCGGGACCACCTGACGACCATGCCGGAGCCGGAGGTCGCGGTCGTCGTCGCCGACGTCGACGGCGGCGGCCGGCTCAGCGCGTACGCGACCGACGTCGCGCCCGCCGACGTGACGGTGGGGATGGCGATGACGCCGACCTTCCGGCGGCTGTGGACCACCGACGCGATCCACAACTACTTCTGGAAGCTCCGCCCGGCACCTCGGGACGCCCCGCCCGGAAAGGACACCACCGATGGCCAGTAGGCGCACGGTCAACGACGTCGCGATCGTCGCGATGGGCTGCACCCCGTTCCGGGACCACTGGCAGTCCTCGGCCGACGACCTGCTCGTCGACGCCGTACGGGAGTGCGTCGGGTCGCTGCCAGCCGTCACCCTCGACGACGTCGACGCGTTCTGGGTCGGCACGCAGGGCTCGGGCCTGTCCGGGCAGACCCTCGCCCGGCCGCTGCGGCTGACCGGCAAGCCCGTCACCCGCGTCGAGAACTACTGCGCCACCGGCTCCGAGGCGTTCCGCAACGCGGCGTACGCCGTCGCGTCCGGCGCGTACGACATGGTCATGGCGACCGGGGTGGAGAAGCTGAAGGACTCCTCCCACTCGGGGCTGTCCGCCGTCTACCCGCCCGCCGACGGCACCGACGTCGATTGGACCGCCCCGGCCGGGTTCTCCCTGCTCGTGCCCGCCTACCAGCGGGCGTACGGGGTGGACGCGCGCGGCATGCGCGACGCGCTGACCAGGGTCGCCGTGAAGAACCACGCCAACGGCGCGCGCAACGAACGCGCCCAGTTCCGCAAGGCGGTGACCGCCGAGACGGTGGAGAACTCCCCGCGCGTGGCCGGGCCGCTGGGCGTCCTGGACTGCTCGGGCGTCTCCGACGGGGCCGCCGCCGCGATCCTCGTGCGCGCCGAGGACGCCCACCGGTACACCGACCGGCCGGTCTACCTGCGGGGGATGGGTTTCGTCGCCGGGTCGGGGGCCGGGCTGGCCACCGACGGCTACGACTTCACCACGTTTCCGGAGGTGGTCGCGGCGGCGGGGCAGGCCTACGAGCAGGCCGGCGTCACGGACCCGGCGACGCAGATATCCCTGGCCGAGGTGCACGACTGCTTCACACCGACGGAGGTGGTGCTCATGGAGGACCTCGGGTTCTCGGCACGGGGCAGGGCCTGGCGCGACATCCTCGACGGCCGCTACGACCTCGACGGGGCGCTGCCGGTCAACACCGACGGCGGCCTCAAGTCGTTCGGCCACCCGATCGGCGCGACCGGGCTGCGGATGATGTTCGAGTGCTTCACGCAGCTGCGCGGCGAGGCCGGCAGCCGGCAGGTGCCCGACGCCCGGCTGGCGCTCGCGCAGAACCTCGGCGGGCAGCCGGGCTCCTGCGTCGCGTTCGTGGCGGTCCTCGGGAACGAGCGATGAGCCCCCGGGTCACCCTCGACGGCCGGGTCGTCGTCGTCACCGGGGCCGGCAACGGCATCGGCCGGGCCCACGCACTTTCCCTCGCCGAGCGGGGCGCGGCGGTGGTCGTCAACGACCTCGGCGGCGCCGTCGACGGCTCGGGCGCCTCGGGCGCGGCCGAGCGGGTCGTCGCCGAGATCCGCGCGGCCGGCGGCGCCGCCGTCGCGTCGACCGACTCCGTGGCGACCGCCGAGGGCGGCGCGCGCCTCGTGCGGTGCGCCGTCGACGCCTACGGCCACCTCGACGCCGTCATCCACAACGCCGGCATCCTGCGGGACCGGACGCTGGCCAAGATGGGCGACGAGGACGTCACCGCCGTGCTCGACGTGCACCTCGCCGGCGCGTTCCACGTGCTGCGGCCCGCCTGGCCGCACCTGGTCGAGCGCGGCTACGGCCGGATCGTGCTGACCAGCTCGTCGTCCGGGCTGTTCGGCAACTTCGGCCAGGCCAACTACGGCGCGGCGAAGACCGGCCTGATCGGCCTGATGAACGTCCTCGCGCTGGAGGGCGCCCGGCACGGCATCCTGGTCAACGCGATCGCGCCCACCGCGGCGACCCGGATGACCGAGAACCTGCTCGGCGACCTGACCGACCGGTTCGACCCGCGGCACGTCGCGGCGGTGGCGACCTACCTCGCGTCCGAGCGGTGCCGGATCAACCGGCACATCCTCACCGTCGGCGGCGGCCGGGTCGGCCGGATCTTCCTCGGCGTCACCCCCGGCTGGTACGGCGGGCCGGAGCCGGCCACCCCCGACGACATCGACGGGTCCATCGACGACATCTGCCGGCTCGACGACTTCGTCGTGCCCGACAGCGGCGCCGACGAGGTCACGCTGATCCAGCGGGTCCTGGGCGGGCCGACCGGACCGGCCGCCTGAGCCGGCGCGGACAACCCAGAAAGCGAGGCACCATGCCGGTCAGCGAAGTGCACCACGTGGCCATGACCGTCTCCGACGTCGACCGGGCCGCGGACTTCTACGAGCGGGCCCTCGGCTACCGCCGGACGCTGCGCACCGACGTCGGCGGGCCCGGGATCGAGGTGTCGCTGGGCCTGCCCACCGGCACCACCGGGAAGGTCCAGTATCTCCAGGGGCCCAGCCGGATCGGCCAGCTCGAACTCATCGAGTGGAACGGCGCCCCCACCCGGACGGCGACCGGCGGCCATCTGGAGCTGGGACCCTTCCTGCTCAGCTTCGAGGTGCCGCTCGACGAGATGGACGAGCTGCACCGGCGGCTGACCGAGCTGGGCGCGGAGTGCCTGACCGCCCCGGACCGGGTGCTGCTGGAGAACTACGGCCACATCACCGCGTTCGCGGCCCGCGACCTCGACGGCAACCTGCTGGAGTTCGTGTCGTTGCCGTCCCGGGAGGAGATCCTGGCGCGGCGGCGGGACGGCGGTCACTGATGGCCGGCAGCAACGTCACCGAGCACCTGCGCCGGCAGGCGCTGCGCCGCGCCGACCGGGAGGCCCTCGTCGACGGGTCGGCCCGCTGGACGTACGCCGAACTCGACGCCGACGTCGACCGGCACGCGGCGGCGCTGCTGGCCGCCGGCATCACCGCCGACGACCTGGTCGGCGTGCTGGGGCGCAACACCGGCACGTACGTGATCGAGCTGCTCGCGCTGAGCCGGATCGGCGCGATCTCGGTGCCGCTGAACTGGCGGCTGCACGCCACCGAGCAGGCGTACGTCCTGGACCAGGCCGGCGTCACCGGCCTGCTCTACGACGACGACTTCGCCGACGCCGCCGCCCGGCTGGTGACCGCGACCGGGCTACGGACCCTCGTCGCCAACGGCGAACGGGCCGTCGGTGGCGCGCGGCGGCTGGCCGACCTGCTCGCCGGGCAGCCGGCCGGCGTCCGGGTCGCCGACGCCGAAAAGGGGCCCGCCGACGTGCACCGGCTGCTCTACACCTCGGGCACCACCGCGCGGCCCAAGGGGGTCGTGCACACCTACGGCAACCTCACCGCGAACCACCTCGCGCAGGTCCTCGAACTGGACCTGACCAGCGCCGACCGGATCCTCGTCTCCGCGCCGCTGTTCCACGTCAGCGGGCTGGAGGCGCCGGGCCTGGCGACGTTCGTGGCGGGCGCGACGATGGTGCTCACGCCGACGTTCAAGGCGGCGGACGTCGCCCGGATCGCCGCCGCCGAACGCGTCACCGGCATGGTGCTCGCCGCGCAGATCCTCTTCGGCGTGCTCGACCTGCCCGACCCGCCGGACCTGCACGCGCTGCGCTACCTGCTCTTCGCCGGGGTCGCGCCGAGCGTGCGGCGGGAGGTGAAGCGCCGCCTGCCGCACGTGCGCCTCGTCGACACGTTCGGCATGACCGAGCTGTGCAACGGCGTCTGCTATATGGACGCCGCCCACGAGGAGTCGAAGCTGGGCGCCCTCGGCGCGCCGTTCCCCGGCGTGCAGATCCGGATCGTCGACGACCACTTCCGGCCGGTCGCCCCCGGCGTGGCGGGGGAGATCGTCGTGCGCGGCGAGAAGGTGTCCCCCGGCTACTGGAACGACGACGAGGCCAACCGGCGTACCCGCCGCGACGGCTGGTTCCGCACCGGCGACGTCGGGCGGATCGACGCCGACGGCTACCTGTGGTTCGTGGACCGCCGCACCGACCTGATCAAGTCCGGCGGGGAGAACATCGCCAGCGCCGAGATCGAACGGGTCCTCGCCCGGCACCCCGACGTCGCCGAGGTCGCGGTCGTCGGCGTCCCGGACCCGACGTGGGACGAGGTGCCGAAGGCGTTCGTCGTCCTGCGCGACGGCGCGGCCACCATCGCCGGGGACCTGCGCGAGCACTGCCGGGCCGAACTCGCCCGGTTCAAGGTCCCGAAGTACGTCGAGATCGTGGGCGCCCTGCCGCGCAACGACTCCGGCAAGGTGCTGAAGAAGCTGTTGCGCGAGAGCCCGACGGTGGCCGGGTGAGCACCGCGAACATCGCCGCGATGCTGGCCGGCAACGCCCTGCGCTTCGGCGACGCCGACGCGCTGGTCTTCGAGGGCCGCCGGTGGACCCACCGGCAGCTCGACGTCGACGTCAACGCCCTGGCCGCCGGCCTGGCGGCCGAGGGGGTACGCCGGGACAGCCGGGTGGCGATCGTGGCGAACAACGTGCCGGAGTTCCTCATCCTGTCCCTGGCGCTGGCGAAGCTCGGCGCGGTCTTCGTGCCGCTGAACTACCGGCTCACGCCGGGGGAGCTGGCGCGACTGCTGAGGCACGCGCGGGTCCAGGCGGTCGCGACCGTCCCGGAGTTCGCCGCGCTGACGGAGGCCGCGCTCGCCGACGCCGAGCCGGCCGACGCCGGGGTTGCCGGCCTGGCGGGCGTACGCCGGTTGGCCCTCGAACCGATCGGCGACGGCTGGCTCGACCTGCGGGCGCTGATCGACTCCCACCGGGGGGCCCGGGTCGCCGACGCCGAGCTGGACGACGCGGCGCTGCAACGGATCGTCTACACCTCCGGCACGACCAGCCTGCCCAAGGGCGTGCTGCTCACCCACGGCAACGTGAACATGAACATGCACGCCCAGATCGTGGAGCTGGGGCTGCGCCCGGGCGACCGGATCCTCAACTTCGCCCCGCTCTACCACGTGGGCGGCACCGACCTGCCCGGCTACGGCATCTGGCACGTCGGCGGCTCGATGGTGCTGCTGCGGCGGTTCGAGCCGGCGGCCGTGCTGCGGGCGATCGAGGCGGAGCGGATCACCGGCATGGTGATGGCGGCGACGATGCTCGACATGCTCCGCCGCTCCACGGGCGTCGAGGCCGACCTGTCGTCGGTGCGGTGGGTCATCTACTCGCAGGTGACGTCGGCGTTGTTCGCCGTGGCGCGGGAACTGTTGCCGAACGCGCGCCTGATCGAGGGCTACGGCCTCACCGAGACGTGCAGCGGGCTGACCTACCTCGACGCCGCGCACCAGGAGGCCAAGCAGGGCTCGGTGGGCCTGCCGGTGCCGTGGGTCCAGGTCCGGGTGGTCGCCCCGGACGGCCGCGACGTGCCGGCCGGCGAGAACGGCGAGGTCGTCGCGCGGGGGCCGAAGGTGAGCCCGGGCTACCTCGACGACCCGTCGGCGACGCGGGCCGCGTTCCGCGACGGCTGGTTCCACACCGGCGACGTCGGCTGCCTCGACGCCGACGGCTACCTCTACATCCGGGACCGGCTCAAGGACATGATCCGTAGCGGCGGGGAGAACATCGCCAGCGCCGAGATCGAGAACGTGCTCGCCGGTCACCCGCTCGTGCTGGCCGCGTCGGTGGTGGGGGCCCCGCACCCGGTGTGGGTGGAGGTGCCGGTGGCGTTCGTCGTCGGCCGGCCGGGACTGGCGGCCGAGGCGCTGATCGGGTACGCCCGGCAGCGGCTCGGCCGGTTCAAGGTGCCGAAGGAGGTCTACCTGGTGGCGGAGCTCCCGACGAACCCGTCGGGGAAGGTCCTCAAACGGACCCTGCGGGAGCTGCGATCCGGGCTGCGGCCGGACTGGACGTACGCCGAGCCGGGGCGCGACTGACGTCCTATCGGGCGGGATCGGTCGCGTGGCGCAGCAGGGCGAGGGTGTGCATCAGGGAGAAGCGCCGGGTGCCCCGGCCGAGGGCGTCCCACGGCTTCTTCCACGGCATCCGCCGTGCCAGGGTCCACGTGTCGGCGCCGTCGCGCGCCAGCTCCCGGGCGAGGTCGACCTCGCCCCGATGGAAGGCCGTCAGCTCGTCGGCGCGTTGCGCCACGTCCCGGTAGGGGAACTGGTGGGCGGGGCAGGCGATGGTGGCGCCGAGGTCGCGGATGCGTCCGAGGGAGCGGAACAGGTCGCCGGCCGGGTCGTCGTCGGGCCGGCTCACGATCGCGAGCTGGGTCGGCCCCTCCGCCATCATCGTGTCGCCGGTGAAGAGCAGGCCACGGGTGTCGAGGTAGACCGTGTGCCCGTAGGTGTGCCCGGGGGCGGGCACGGCGTGGATGGTCACGTCGCCGAGGCGGAACTCGGTGTCCCCGTCCAGGGCGACGTCGAGCCGCAGCGTCTCGTGGTGCTCGGCGACCGCGACGGCGTCGGCGTACATGCCGTCGGCGACGTCGGGCGGTGCGCCGGTCAGGTCGAGGGCGGCGCGCAGCTGGGCGAGGAAGGTACCGCGCGTGCGGTGCGCGGTGGCGAAGTCGTCGGCGCGTCCCATGACGACCCGCGCCCCGGAGGCCTCCCGCAGGCGGGCGGCGAAGCCGATGTGGTCGGGGTGGTTGTGGGTGAGGAACACTGTCGAGATGGCATCGATGCGGTGGCCGACGGACTCGACCGACCGCTGGAACGACGTCCAGCAGCTCGGGTGATCGTAGCCGGCGTCGACGAGGATCGGGCCGTCGGCGGTGTCGACCAGGTAGACGGTGACGTAGCGCAGGGCGCTGCCGTGCAGGGGGATCGGGATGCCCCAGACGCCGTCGACGACCTGGGTGGGGGCCGGCACCTGGCGGGCGCGGTAGCTGGCGGCGTGTGCGTCGCTCACGGGTATGGACATCGTCGGGCGGCTCCCTTACTGTGTGACAACAACATACCGGATGGTCGGAATTTAATTCAAGGAGTCCGATGAGCGAGGAGCGGACGGGGTTCCGGCGGTGGGCAGCCGCCGAACCGGACCTGTGCGCGATCGTGACCGCCGACGATCGGCGGATCTCCTACGGCGACCTGTTCTCCGAGGTGAACCGGATCTCGCACGGCCTGCGCGCCCGCGCGGGCCTCCAGGCCGGCGACACGGTCGCGGCGGTCATGACGAACAGCGCCGGCATGGTCGCGCTCTATCTCGCGGCGATGCAGTCGGGGCTCTACCTCGTGACGCTCAACTACCACCTCACCGCGCCCGAGGTCGGCTACATCCTCGCCGACAGCGGCGCGAGGGTGGTCGTCGGCTCCACCCGCGTCGAGGACGTCGTGGTCGCCGCCGCCGAGGCCGCGCCCGGCATCGAGGTCTTCGTCGACGGCACGCCCACCACGGGCCGGGCCCGGCCGCTGTCGGCGCTCACCGAGGGCATGGCCGACACGAGCCCGCAGGACACGCCGGCCGGGTCGCTGATGATGTACACCTCGGGCACCACCGGCCGTCCGAAGGGCGTCAAGCGGCCGCTCAGCGGCGTCGACGCCGACACCGGGGCGCTGACGTACGTCTGGCTGTTCAAGGAGTTCGGGATGGAACGCCCCGCGTTCGCGTCCTGGCTGGTCTCCGCGCCGATGTACCACTCGGCCAACATCACCCCGGCCATGGGCGCGCTGCACGCCGGCGGCACCCTGGTCCTGATGGACGGCTGGACGCCGGAGGGCTTCCTGCGGCGGGTCCAGGACCGTCGCGTCACCGGGACCAGCATGGTGCCGACGCACTTCTACCGGCTGCTGCAACTGCCCCCCGACGTGCGGGACGCCTACGACGTCTCCTCGCTGCACTACGTGCTGCACGGCGCGGCGCCCTGCCCCCGCGAGGTCAAGCAGCGGATCCTCGACTGGTTCGGCCCCGTCGTCTACGAGTACTACGGCTCGACCGAGGTCGGCACGACCATCGCGCGTCCGCACGAGTGGCTCGCCCACCCGGGCACCGTCGGCCGCCCGGCCTCGATCTCCACCCTGCGGATCCTCGACGAGCTGGGCAACGAGGTGCCCGTCGGGCAGACCGGCATCGTCTACATGCGTCAGGGCGACGACCGGGTCGAATACCACAACGACCCGGGCAAGACCGACGGCGCGCGCCGCGACGGCCTGATGACCGTCTGGGACGTCGGCCACGTCGACGCCGACGGCTTCCTCTACATCACCGGCCGTGCGGCCGAGCTGATCCTCGTCGGCGGGGTCAACGTCTACCCGGCCGAAATCGAGGCGGCGCTGCTGGAACACGACTGGGTCGTCGACGCCGGCGTCGTCGGCGTGCCCGACGAGGAGTTCGGCGAGGTGCCCCAGGCGCACGTCGTCCTGGCCGACGCCGCGCCCGACGCCGACGCGGCCGTGGCGCAGCTGCGCCGGCACCTCGCGCAGCGGCTGGCGAAGCCGAAGCGCCCGGTGTCGTACGTCGTGCGCGACGCGCTGCCGCGCGACCCGAACGGCAAGCTCTACAAGGCCCGGCTCACGCGCTCCACGGAGCTGTCCGCGTGAGGGGCACCGACGACCCGGTGGGAGGTGGGCATGGACTTCGCTGACAGCGGCACCGACCTGGCGCTCCGGCGCGAGGTCGGCGGCTGGCTCGACGGGGCGCTGGCCGACGTGCCCGACCAGGAGGAGCTGTCGCAGGCCGAGCGCGAGCACTGGTCGCGGGTGTGGCAGGACCGGCTGTGCGCCGGCGGCTGGGCCGGCCTGTCGTGGCCGACCGCGCACGGTGGCCGGGGCATGGACTCGCTGGCGCAGGCCATCTTCAACGAGGAGGCCGCCGTGCGCGGCGCGCCGTACCCGCTCAACGGGGTCGGCATGATGCTGGCCGGGCCCACGATCATCGCCCACGGCACCGACGGGCAGCAGGCCCGGCACCTGCCGGGGATCCTGCGCGGCGAGACGTACTGGTGCCAGGGCTTCAGCGAGCCCTGCTCCGGCTCCGACCTGGCGAGCCTGCGTACGGCCGCGACCCGGGTCGACGGCGGGTGGCGCGTCAACGGCGCGAAGATCTGGACCTCCAACGCGCACAACGCCTCGAAGTGCCTGCTGCTGGCGCGCACCGACCCCGACGCGCCGAAGCACCGCGGCATCACCTATCTCCTCGCCCCGATGGACGGGTTCACCGTCCGGTCACTGGAGATGATCAACGGGGACACCGAGTTCAACGAGATGTTCCTCGACGACGTCTTCGTGCCCGACTGCGATGTGCTCGGCGGCGTCGGCAACGGCTGGAACGTCGCGCTCACCACGCTCGCGTTCGAACGCGGCAGCATGGCGCTGAACCTGTGGGTGTGGGCCCGCCAGGCGGTGGACCGGGTCGTCGACCTCGCGGTGGCGCGCGGCGTGGCCGACGACGGCGCGTTCCTCGACACGGTGGGCGCGCTGCACTGCGACGCCGAGGCGGTCCGGATCGGGTCGATGCGCATGCTCGGCGAGAGCCGGGCCGGCGGCGTGCCGGGCCCGGAGACGTCGGCGCTCAAGAGCCTGTGGGCGCAGGTGGTGCAGAACGCCAACCGCCTCGCCGTGCAGCTCGACGAGGCCGGCGGCGTGCTGCTCGACGGCGACGGGGCCGCCGCCCGGATGCGCCGCTACCTGCGTGCCCGCGCCCACACCATCGAGGGCGGCACGGAGGAAGTCCAGAAGTCGATCCTCGCGGAGCGGGTGCTGAACCTGCCCCGCTCACGCTGAGTGGAGTGGCCACATGCGAGCAACCTTCACCCCCGAGCAGCGGGAGATCGGCGAGACCGTCGCCTCCCTCGCGGCGGGGGAGAGCGCCCGGGCGCGCGACGCCCTGTCGGGCCCGTGGCTCGCCCCGGCCTGCGACGGCCCGCTGCTGCGCGACTTCGGCCTCCTCGGGGTGCCCGAGGCGGCCGGCGGCGTCGGGTCGAGCCTGATCGACCTGCTCGTCGCCGTCGAGGCGCTCGGCGAGCGGCTCGTGCCGAGCCGGTTCCCGGCGCACGCGGCGGCGGTCCAGCTGCTCTGCGGCGACGACGGGTCCGACCCGCTGCCCGAGGAGGTGCTGGCGGGCGGCCGGGTGCTCACCTGCGCGGTCGACGTGCCGGGCGCCGCCGGCTGGGCGGACCGGGTGTCGCCCGATCCGCTGGTGCGGACCCTGGTGCCGTACGCGGCGCAGGCGGACGGCATAGCCGTCCTGGGCCCCGGCGGGGTCTGGACCGCAGAGGCGGCCCGGGTCGACGTGCGGGAGTCGGCCGATGCGTCGGTGCCGCTGTCGGACGTCACCCTGGCCGCACCCGGGCGCGTGGCATCCGCTGGTGCGGGCGTCCGGCGCGCCACGCTGGTGGCCGCCGCCGAGCTGTGCGGGGTCGCGCAGGGGGCGATCGACCTGGCCGCCGAGCAGGCCCGTACCCGCCGGCAGTTCGGGCGGGTGATCGGCTCGTTCCAGGGGGTCGCGTTCCAGCTCGCCGAGGCCGCCACGGCGCGCAAGGCCGCGTGGGACCTTACGCTCTACGCCGCGTGGGCGGTCGACACCGGCCGTTCCGACGCCGAGATCCAGGTGCACGCGGCGAAGGCCGCGGCCGGCCGCGCGGCGGTCTTCGCGGCCGAGCGGTGCATCCAGGTCCACGGCGGGATGGGCATCACCATGGAGGCGGACCCGCACCTGTTCCTGCGTCGGGCGCTCGTGCTCGACGCCCGGTTCGGGCGCGGCTCGTGGCACCGCCGTCGCGTCGGCGAGCTGCGGGTCGCGGCGCTGCGGGTCGGCGCGCGCACCGGCGAGCTGCGCGTCCGTGCGCGTACCGCAGCGGCCTGACCTGCGCGACCCTTGCAGGCCATCCACCACGGCAGTAACATACCGGCTGGTCGGAATAAACGAGGAGAGGCCGTGAAGTTCGGAATCATGAACCTGTTCCCGGTGGGCGACGGCACATCGGACCACCAGGTGCTGCGGGAGACCCTCGACGAGATCCAGCTGGCCGACGAGTTGGGCTTCGACTCGATCTGGCTGGCCGAGCACCACTTCTCCAAGTACGGCATCCTCGGCAGCCCGGTGAACTTCGGCATGGCCGTCGCCGAGCGGACCCGGCGCATCACCATCGGCACCGCCGTGCTCGTGCTGCCGCTGCACCACCCGCTGCGCCTGGCCGAGGACATCGCCGCCCTCGACGTGCTCAGTGGCGGCCGGGTCTGCATCGGCGTCGGCCGCGGCTACCAGCCCGCCGAGTTCGCCGGCTTCGGCATCCCCCTTGAGGAGTCCAAGCAGCGTTACCAGGAGACCCTGGAGGTCCTGCGGCTGGCGCTGTCGCAGGAGAACTTCTCCTACCACGGCCAGATCTTCCACTACGACGACGTCACGACCTACCCGCGCCCGCACACCCCCGGCGGCCCGCCGATCCTGCAGGGCACCGTCTCCCCGGACAGCTTCCGCGAGCGCGGCGCGGTCGGCGAGTCGATCATCACCTCCCCGAACTTCACGCCGTTGGGCATCATGCAGAAGAACTTCAGCCTCTACCGGCAGAGCATGCGGGAGAACGGGTTCGACATCGCCGCCTACGACCTGCCGTTCATGCAGCAGGTCTGGTGCGGCGACAGCGAGGAGGGCCTGCGGGAGGCCGCCCTGGCCGCGATGAACTACTACAAGTCGGTCGGCAAGGTCATCCCCGGCTCGGAGGAGGCCATCGAGCAGGAACGGGCCTACTACGCGGCCGTCGCGAAGAACATCGAGCTGCTGACCCTGGAGCAGACGCTGACGCACGGCGGCAACTTCGGCTCGGCGCAGCGCGTCATCGACACCATCGAGATGCTGCGCGAACAGCTCGGCATCAACCACTACATCGGCTGGCTGCGGATCCCGTCGCTGGACCGCCGGGCCGCGCTGCGGTCGATGGAGGAGTTCGCCGCGAAGGTCATCCCGCACTTCCGCGCGCAGGACAACGCCAGCGCCAGTGGCAACGGCAGCGCCACCGCCACCGGCAGCGCCACCGCCACCGCCCGGGTGGAGACACCTGTCACCCAGGCGGTCGTCGGGTGAGAATCAGCTGCTTCCTCAGCGCCCAGTTCGACCCGTCGGCCTCCGTCGTCGACGGCATCGACGGCGTGCTCGCCCAGGCCGCCGCCGCCGAGGCGGCCGGCTTCCACGCCGTCTACCTCGGCCACCACTACCTGGCCCGGTCGGCGTTCGTCCAGCCGATCCCGCTGGCCGGGTACCTCGCCCGCGCCACCTCGCGGGTCCGCATCGGCTTCGGGGTGCTGCTGGCCCCCCTGCTGAACCCGGTCGCGCTCGCCGAGGACCTCGCATCCCTCGACGTGCTCTCGCGCGGCCGGCTGACCGTCGGCATCGGCGCCGGCTACCGCAGGCGCGAGACCGCCGCCTTCGGCGTCGCCTGGGACGACCGGCTGCGCCGCCTGCGCGAGTACGTGCCGATGCTGCGGTCGCTGTGGAACGGCGAGACGGTCGACGTCGCCGGCAGCTGGGGAGAGGTTCCCGGAGCGGCCCTGGCGCTGCGCCCCGTGCAGCCCGGCGGCCCGCCGCTGTGGATCGGCGCGTTCGCCGAGCCCGCGATCCGCCGGGCCGCGCGGCTGGACGCCCCGTGGCTCATCGGCCCCAAGGGCAACGACGCCGAGCTGGCCCGGTTGCTCGGCAGCTACCGCGCCGACCTCGCCGAACGCGGCTTCTCCCTCGACCGGGAGTACCCGATGACCCGCGAGGCGTACCTCGGCGACAGCTACGCCAGTGCGGTCGCGGCCGTCCGCCCGCATCTCGAGCGCCAGTACGCCGGCTACAAGTCGTGGGACGAGGCCCAGTCCCTCGACCTCGACCGCTACCTCGCCGAGGACTGCCTGGTCGGGTCGGCCGACGAGATCGTCGACAAGCTGCGTCGCTGGGAGACCGACCTCGGCATCACGGAGGTCTCCCTGCGGCACCAGTTCGTCGGCGCCGGCCAGGACGAGGCGATGGAGCAGCTCGCCCGCTTCGGCGCGGAGGTCGTCGCGCGCGTCGACACCGCACCGACCGGGCGGGAGGAGGCCCGATGAGCGCCGGCAACCTCGCCCGCATCCTCGACCGGCGCTGCGCCGACCGTCCCGACGTGCCGGGCCTGCACGGCGAGGACGGCCGGTCGTGGACGTTCGACCAGGTCGACCTGCTCGCCGGCGGGGTCGCCGCCGCGCTGCGCGCCGAGGGCGTCGGCCCCGGCGACCGCGTCGCCTGCTACCTGACCAACGGCCCGGAGATCGTCTTCTTCCTCTTCGGCGCGTGGAAGATCGGCGCGGTCCCGGTCACCGTGAGCAGCCTCTACAACGCCGCCGAGCTGGCCGAGTCGGTCGCGAAGACCGACCCGCGCCTGCTGCTCGTCGACGACCGCCGCCCGGACGTGGTCGCCGAGTTCCTCGCCGCCGCCGGGGACGCGCCGCCGGTGCGTAGCGTCGCGGAACCGCTCGCCGGGGCGGCGGCGCTGCCGTGGCGGCACGAGGCGCGGGTGCCGACGGTCGACGTCGCGCCCGAGGCCGAGGCGTGCATCCTGTTCACCGGGGGCACCACCACCGGGCGGCCGAAGGCGGTCAGCGTCACCCACGGCGGGACCCGCGAGTCGCTCGGGCGGCTGGCCCGGGTCAGCACCGGCACCGACGCCGAGGGCACCGCCGCGCCCGACGCCGCCCCCAACCTCATCGCCCTGCCGCTGTTCCACAGCGGCGGCCAGCACTCGCTGCTGTTCGCGTACTTCGTCGGGCGGGCCGCCGTGGTCTGGGAACGCTTCGGCGTCGACCGCCTCGCCGACCTGATGGACCGGTTCGCGTTCGACAACCTCTTCCTGCTGCCCACGATGGTCTTCGACATCGTGCACGCCGAGCGGGACCTGCCGTTTCACGGGGTCAAGTCCGTCCTCGTGGCCGGGCAGGCGATCTCCTGGCCGGTGCGGCGCGCCTTCGAGGAGCGCTACCGGGTGCCCATCCTGGTCAACTACGGCTCGACCGAGGCCGGGCACATCGCCGGCTGGACCGGCCGGGACATGAAGGCCGGCCGGTGGAAGCCCGGGTCGGCCGGCCGGGTCTACCCGGGCGTGGAGCTGGAGATCCGCGACGACGCGGGCGAGGCCCTGCCCGCCGGCTCGTCGGGCGAGGTGGTCGTCCGGTCCGCGCTCACCCGGGGGTACGTCGACGACGCCGAGGCGTCCCGTGACCTGGTCCGCGACGGCTGGGTGCACACCGGCGACATCGGCTACGTCGACGCCGACGGCGTCCTGTTCCTCGTCGGCCGCAAGCGCGACATGATCAAGTGCGGCGGTTTCCAGGTGTGGCCCGAGGAGATCGAGGACGTGCTGCGCGAGCACCCGCTCGTGCGCGACGTGCGGGTGCTCGGCCGCCCCGACGACCGGCTGGGCGAGATCCCCGTGGCGCTCGTCGTGCGGGAGGCCGACGACGCGGTCGCCGACGCCGACCTCGCCGACGCCGTCGTCGCGTACGCCCGGGACCGCCTCGCCCACTTCAAGACCCCCCGGCGGGTCGAGTTCGTGCCCGCCCTGGAACGCAGCACCACCGGCAAGACCAGCCGCGCAGCGGCACCCCTGCCGGAGGCGGGCAAGACCAGCCGCGCAGCGGCACCCCTGCCGGAGGCGGGCAAGACCAGCCGCGCGGCGGCACCCGTGGCGCAGGGAGGGGGAAGCTGATGAGGTTCGGCATCATGGCGTCGCACCAGTACCCGCACGGCGACGACCTGCGCAGGCATCTCGACGACCTGTTCGGCACCGTCGAGCTGGCCGCCGAGCTGGGCTACGACTCGGTGTGGACGATCAACCACTTCCAGTCCAACCTGGCCACCCCGCAGCCCATCTCGATGCTGGCGAGCCTGATCCCGCGCTCGGGCGACATGCTGCTCGGCACCGGCATCCTGCTGCTGCCGATGTTCCACCCGGCGCACATCGCCGAGGAGTTCGCCACCCTCGACCACCTCTCCGGCGGGCGGGTGGTCCTCGGCGTCGGCGCCGGCTACCGCGACAACGAGTTCGCCGCCTTCGGCATCGACCCCGACACCCGGTTCCGCCGCTTCGACGAGAGCCTGCGGCTCATCCGGGCCCTGTGGACCGGGGAGCCGGTCACCCACGAGGGCGAGTTCTACCCGCAGGCCGACGCCACGATCGGGGTACGCCCGCTGACCCCGGGCGGCCCGCCGATCTGGATCGGCGCGGGCGGCAGGAAGGCCGTCCGCCGGGCGGCCCGCCTCGGCGACGCCTGGTACGCGCCGGGCAACTCCCCGAGCCGCCGGTTCCTGCCCGAACACCTCGCCGTCTACAACGAGGCCCTCGTCGAGTACGGCCGCGACCCGGCGACGGTGCAGCGGCCCGTCGGCGTCGAACTCTACTGCGCGCCGACCACCGAGCGGGCCGTCGAGGAGGCGCTGCCCCACGCCCGGGTCGAGTACTCGACGTACGCCGAGTATCCGGCGCTGCGCTGGCAGCGGGACCGGTTCGACGAGTTGGTCCGCAACACGCTGCTGCTGGGCTCCCCGGAGTTCCTCGTCGAACGGATCTCCGCCCTGCGCGACCTGGGCTTCGACCACCTCATCTTCCGTCCCGGGTGGCTGGGCATGCCCACCGGGAAGCTGCGCGCCTCGCTGCGGCTGTTCGCCACCGAAGTGATCCCCGCCTTCCGCACCCCCGCCACCTAAGGAACCGCCGTGAAGAAGACCGAAGCCGAGCTTCTGGAACACCAGTGGGACGTCGAGAACATGGAGGTCGACCCCGAGGTCCTCGCGAAGTACGTCCGCTACGACGTCGACGAGCGGCGGTCCGTCGCGACCATCACCTTCGACCGCCCCGAGCGGCTCAACGCCATCCCGGTGGCCGCGTTCGAACGGGTCGGTGACCTGGTGCGGGAGGCCGAGACCGACGACCGGGTCAAGGTCATCGTGTTTAAGGGCGAGGGCGAGCACTTCGGCACCGGGGCCGACGCCGCCGAGCTGGGCCACTACATCGGCTACAAGACCGGCACGGACAAGGCGTCGCGGCGGCGGCCGGCGCAGCGGCAGCGCATCCTGCCCGACCGCAACGTGCTCAGCTCCGGCTTCACCCGCCCGATCATCGAGTCGCTGAAGGCGACCATCTGCCAGGTGCAGGGCTACTGCTACGGCGGCCACTTCCAGATCGCGCTGTCGGCCGACATCGTCATCGCCTCCCCGGACGCCCGGTTCACCCACCCGGCGTTCCGCTACCTCGGCCCCGCCCCGCAGGACATGTACCACTGGATCGAGAAGGTCGGCCTGACGACGATGAAGGACGTCATGCTGACCATGCGGGCCATCGGCGCGGAGGAGGGCGAGCGCAAGGGCCTGGTCACCAAGGTCGTCGAGCGCGACGAGCTGCAGAAGTGGGTCGACGACTACGCCGACGCGATCGCCGTCATGCCGCTGGACTCGCTGATGATGGGCAAGTCGATGATGCAGCTGGTGATGGAGGCCCGGGGCAAGGGCCTGGGCGCGATGACCGGCTGGGTCGGGCACGGCTGGGCCACCAACGTCAGCTTCGAGGAGGGTGACTGGAACTTCCTCAAGGAGCGTCGCGAGAAGGGCATCGCCCAGGCGCTGGCCGACCGGGACCGGCTGGTCGCGCCGTACTTCCGGCTCAGCGACACCCGGTCCCGGGAAGAGTAGGCGCGCGGCGTGAAGTTCGGCATCCTGCTCGACCACCAGTACGCCCCCGGCGACGACCTGCGGCGGCGCGTCGGCGAGACCGTCGAGTACGTCCAGCACATCCGCGACCTGGGCTACGACTCGGTGTTCGGCATCCACCACTACCTGTCGTCGCTGAGCACGCCGCAGCCGCTGCCGCTGCTGAGCCGGCTCATCGACCACTCCGGGACCATGCAGCTCGGCACCGGCATCCTGATCCTGCCGCTGGGCCACCCGGTGCACTGGGCCGAGGAGATCGCGACCATCGACCAGATGTCCGGCGGCCGGTTCGTGCTGGGCATCGGCTCCGGCTACCGCGACGTCGAGTTCGCGTCGTTCGGCATCGACCGGCGTACCCGGGTGTCGCGGATGACCGAGGCCCTCGAGGTGATGCAGCGGCTGTGGACGGGGGAGGCGGTCCACCACGAGGGGAAGCACTTCACCCTCGACGGCGTACGGTGCAGTGTCCTGCCCGCGCAGCGCCCGCACCCGCCGGTGTGGGTCGGCGCCAACGGCCCGGCCGGCATCGCCCGGATCGCCCGGCAGGGGATGCCGTGGCTGGCCCCGTCGAACGTGCGCCGCAACTGGGCCGTCGGCAACCTGGCCGACTACCGGGAGCAGCGCCGGGCGGCCGGCTTCGGCGAGGAGGGCGCGGTGTTCCCGATCCACCGAGACCTGTGCGTCGCGGACTCCGCCGACGCCGCCTTCGCGGTGGCCGGCGACGCGGTACGCCGCTCCTACGGCGAGTACGTCCAGTACGGCATGGACTTCTTCGAGTCGCAGTGGGACGCGATCAAGGAGAAGGCGCTGTTCTTCGGCTCACCCGACGACATCGCCGCGAAGATCCGGGACTTCGCCGACGCCGGCTACAACCACTTCGTGTTCCGGGCCCAGTGGCTCGGCCTGCCCATCGAGCGGTCCATCGCCATCGTCGAGCGGTTCGCCCGCGAGGTCATGCCGAGGTTCCGCCCATGAGGATCGGGCACGTGATCGTCCCCGCCGGGGACCTGGATGCCCAGCTCGCCTTCTACACCGGCCTCGGGCTGACGGTGCGCTTCCGCGACGGCGACCGGTACACGGCGCTCACCGACGGCACCGTCACCATCGGCCTCGCCGACGCCTCCCAGCAGCCCGTCGCCGGGCGGACCCTGCTCAGCGTCGAGGTCGACGACCTGGACGCCTGCGTGGCCCGGCTGGTGGCCGCCGGCGCCACCGCCGGAGCACCGCAGGCCGGGCCGCACGAGCGGCGGACGGTCGTCGTCGACCCGGCCGGCAACCCGATCGTGGTCTACGAGAGGACACCGGCATGACCGTCAGCGACACGCTTCGCGACCGGACCGTCGCCGTGCTCGGCGGGACGGGCCCGCAGGGGCGCGGCCTCGCCCGCCGCTTCGCCGCGGCCGGGCTCGACGTCGTCCTCGGGTCGCGGGACGCCGAACGCGCGGCGCAGACCGCCGCGGCGCTGCCCGGCCGGGTCCGGGGCGCGGCGAACGCCGACGCCGCAGCCGCCGGCGACATCGTGGTGGTCGCCGTCCCGTGGGACGGCCACGCCGAGCTGCTCACCGAACTCGCCCCGGTGCTGGCCGGGAAGGTCGTGGTCGACTGCGTCAACCCGCTGGGCTTCGACAGGCAGGGTGCCCACGCCCTCACCGTCGCCGAGGGCTCGGCGGCCCAGCAGGCCGCGGCCATCCTCACCGGATCGACCGTCGTCGGCGCGTTCCACCACGTCTCCGCCGTGGTCCTGGAGGACCCCGACCTCGACACGGTCGACACCGACGTGCTCGTGCTCGGCGACGACCGCGAGGCCACCGACCTCGTCCAGGGCCTCGCGGCCGTCATCCCCGGCGTGCGCGGCATCTACGGCGGGCGGCTGCGCAACGCGCACCAGGTGGAGGCGTTCACCGCCAACCTCATCTCGGTCAACCGGCGTTTCCGCTCACACGCCGGCCTGCGCGTCACCGACGTGTAGCCGGTCCCGACGACACCCGACTACATTTACACATAGGCATACCTCGATTACTATCGGTGCTCCGGCCGTCCGGTGGAACGGGGTCGTCGTGATTGCACCGCGCGCACCGGCATTCGCCGCCGCCGCCCCACTCCGGGCCGTCGAACTCGACGACGACGCCGGCCGCCCGCAGGTGGTCGCCTGTGACCGCGCCACCGGGCAGCGCCGGATCCTGACCCGGGCGCGGCACGGGGTGGACGCCTGCGACCTGGAGCCGGACGGCGGCCACGTCTGGTGGTTCGACGCCGGCCCGGACGGCGCGGGAGTCTGGCGACGCCAGCCGTTCGACGGCGGACCGGCCGCGCCCGCGCTGACCGGGCTGCCCCGGGGCCGGCCATACGGCATCGCCTTCGACCACGCCGGGACGCTGGCGGTCGTCTGCGTCGGGCGCGACGCGGAGTCCCGGTGCTTCCTCGGGACGCCCGGCGGCCCGGCGCGCCCGCTGGCGACCGTGGCCGGCTACGCGCCCCTGGTGGACCTGAGCCCGGACGGCACCCTGCTCGCCCTCGCCGGGCGACCGGACGGGCCGGTCGCGGTCACGGTGGTCCGGCTCACCGACGGCCACACCGAGGTCCTCGCCGGCGGCCCGGACCGCCGGGTGTGGGCCCTGGAGTTCCGCCCCGGACCGGCCGGCGACGCGGACCTGCTGCTGGTCGTGGAGGCGGGCGGGCGCTACACCGTCGGCACCTGGTGGCCGGGGCGGGCCGTCCGGCTGTACGAGCGGCTGGCGTTCGACACGGAGATCACCGCGCACTGGCACGTCGACGGCCGCCGGGTGCTGGTCCAACAGGACCGAGCGGGACGCAGCCGGCTGCTCCTGGCCGACCTCGACGGCGGCGAGCCGACCGTCCTGCCCACCCCTCCGGGGACCATCCTGGAACTGGCCTGCGCGCCCGAGGGCACGATCCACTACGTGTGGAGCCGGGAGGCGGTGCCGCCGCGCCGGCTGGTCGTCGACCCGGCCGCCGACCGCCACCCGACGTCGGGCCCGCCGAGCGTACCGGGCCGCCGCGAGGTGTGGACCCCCCAGCCGTACGGCCGGATCCACAGCTTCCTGGCCACCCCGCCCGGCACCGGGCCGTGGCCGACGCTTCTGCTGCTGCACGGTGGGCCCTTCCTGCACGACCGGGACAGCTACGACCCCCGGGTGGAACTGCTCACCGGGGCCGGCTACGCCGTCGTGCGCACCAACTACCGGGGGTCCACCGGCTACGGTCCACGGTGGCGGCACGACTTCGGCCACCGGGTCGGCCTGGCCCAACTGGAGGACCTCGCCGCCGTACGCCGGCACCTGGTCGACCTCGGTGTCGCACAGCCGGGACGCATCGGGCTGTGCGGCTACTCCTGGGGCGGCTACCTGGTGCTGCTCGCGCTGGGCGTCGCGCCCGACGACTGGGCGGTCGGGCTGGCGGTCTCCCCGGTGGCTGACTACTCCACCGCCCACCGCACGACCCTGCCCGCCGTGCGCGAGGCCGACGAGGAACTCTTCGGCGGCACTCCCGCCGAGGTCCCCGACCGGTACCGGGCCGCCGACCCGATGACCTACCTGGACCGGGTGCGCGGCCCGCTCTTCGTCGCCGCCGCCACCGACGACGAACGGTGCCCGGCGGAGGCGGTCGGGCGGTACGTGGCCGCGCTGCGGGACCGGTCGGTGCCGCACGAGGTGCTCTGGACCACCGGTGGGCACCACGGCGACGCCGCCGACCAGACGACCGTCTTCGCCGCCCTGCTCCGGTACGCCGCCACGGTGCTGCCGCCGGACGACGACGCGACTCCGGCGTCCCCCAGCCAGGACCACCGCGACCGGCGGGGTCCGACCCCGGACCGACCGGAGGGAGGTGAATGCAATGAAGCGACGCACTGTGCGGCACGACCCGATCAGCACGGGCGAGCGGGACCGCGGCGCCGTCATCGTCAAGATGCTCCTCGATCTTGACCGGGCGGTTCCGGCCGCGCGGCCCCAGGTGACCGAGGCGCCGCCGGCCGGCAAGTGACCCGGCGGCGGTGACGGCACGTCCAACGACGTCGTTCCGGGGTGCCGCCGCGCGGCCCCGGGACGATGCCCAGCCCGTCGAAAGGAAACCGGCGATGAAGGTCGTCCTGGTGCACATGCCGTGGGGATCGCTCGACGTCCCGTCGCTCGCCCTGGGCATCCTGCGTACCTCCGCCGGCGACGTCGGCCACGACGTGCGGGTCCGCTACGCGAACCTGGACTTCGTCGACTGGGCGGTGGACCGCCTGGCCTTCGGCCTGGCCGACTACCAGTACTTCTCCGAGACCTCCTACTTCCAGGGCGCCGGGGACTGGGTGTTCGCCGGCGCCCTCTACGGGCAGCGGCGCGACTTCGCGCCGTTCCACCGGTTGCTGGCCGACGCGGGGGCGAGCCGGGCCGAGACGGCGATGACCGCCGCGCTGCACGAGCTGGTACCGGAGTTCGTGGCGGCCCTGGTCGCCGAGCTGGACGCCGCCGCGCCCGACGTCGTCGGGTTCACCAGCACCTTCCAGCAGAACACCGCCAGCCTGGCCGCCGCCCGCCTGCTCAAGCAGCGCCGGCCCGCCGTGCGGACCGTGCTCGGCGGGGCCAACTGCGACGGGGCGCAGGGCGCGGCGCTGCACCGCAACTTCCCGTTCCTCGACTTCGTCGTGCGGGGCGAGGGGGAGGCGGCCTTCCCCGCGCTGCTCGACGCGCTCGGCGCCGAACCGGTCACCGACGGCGGCGCCGGCCCGCTCCCCGGCGGTGGCGTGGCCGGCGGCCTCGCGGACATCCCCGGGCTGTGCTGGCGGGACCCCACGGGCGTCGCGCGGGCCAACCCCATGTCGACGCGACCGCTGCCACCGGCCCGGATCGTCGCCCCGGACTACACCGGTTTCGTCGAGCGCCTCGACGCCTCGGCGGCGGCCGAGTGGGTGGCGCCGAAGCTGGTCGTCGAGGGCTCCCGGGGCTGCTGGTGGGGTGAGAAGCACCACTGCACCTTCTGCGGCCTCAACGGCTCGTCGATGCAGTTCCGCAGCAAGAGCCCGGGGCGCTTCCTCGACGAGGTGCTGGATCTGGCCCGCCGGCACCAGCTGCTGGACTTCATCGTGGTCGACAACATCCTGGACATGGCGTACTTCGACTCGGTGCTGCTGCGGCTGGCCGAGTCCGAGTACGACGTCCGGCTGCACTTCGAGGTCAAGGCCAACCTGCGCCGGCACCACTTCCAGCGGCTCGGCGAGGCCGGGGCGGTGCAGGTCCAGCCCGGGGTGGAGAACCTGAGCACCCACGTGCTGCGGCTGATGGACAAGGGCGTGACCGGCTGCCAGAACGTCCGGGCCCTGCGCGAGGCGCAGAGCGCCGGGGTGACGACGAGCTGGAACTACCTGTACGGGTTCCCCGGCGAGACGGCCGAGGACTACACCGACGTCATCGCGCAGCTGCCGGCGATGCACCACCTCGACCCGCCGATGGGCGCGGCGCGCATCGCCATCGAGCGGTTCAGCCCCTACTTCAACCAGCCTGAGCTGGGCTTCCCGGTGCTGGAGCCGGCACCGCAGTACCGGGAGATCTACCACCTGCCGGCCGGGGAACTCGCCGACCTGGCGTACATCTTCACCACCGTCGCCCGGGGCATCGGCCGGGCCGAGGCGGCGGCGCTGGACGCGGCGATCGACCGGTGGCGGGCCGAGTATCCGGTCAGCCGGCTCACCTACCAGGAGATCGACGACCGGATCGTGCTGGTCAGCCGGCGGGCCGCGTACGACTGGTCGGTGCGCGAGCTGACCACGCCGGCCGAGGTCGGGCTGTTCCGGCTGCTGGCGCAGCCCCGGACGGACGCCACCCTGGCCGCCCGCACGCCCGGCGGGGCGGCGGTGGTGCGGCCCTTGCTCGACCACTGGTCGGAGCTGGGCGTCGTGTTCCACGAGGGGGGCTGCTGGGTGCACACCGCCGTCGAGTCGCACAACCAGGTGCTGGCCCGGGTCGACCATCAACGGGCCGCCGCGGACGCCGCCGCGCGCGCCGGAGAGGACCGCCATGCCGTCGCCGCGGGTTGACTTCGGCGCGACCGTGGTCGAGGTCGAACTGTCCCGCGACTACGACCCGGTCGCCGCCCGGCTGCCCGGGATGGCGCTCGGCACGCACCGGCTGGTCGGGCCGTGCGGCCCGGCCGTGGCCGGCTGGTACGCCGCCGGCGCGCGGCACGCGCGGTTGGCCCACCCGGTGGACCTGTGCGCCGACGCCGACGCCGGCTCGGCGCGGTCCCTGGTGCTGGTCCGGGAGCTGACCGCCCGGGGGATCGCGGTGGACTGGACGGCGCGCTGCCGGGACGGATGCCACGGCGGCGACCTGTTCACCCACCTGCACCCGCCGGCCCGCCTCGACGGGGACGCCGCCGGCACGGTCGCGGCCCGCTGGCGGGCGGCGTTCTTCCTCGGCCGGTGCGTCTACCGGCGTGGCCCCGGCTTCGTGGAGGTCCGCGACCGGCGTTCCGGCTCCCTGGAGGTGGTGACGATCGACGAGCCGGGTCACCTGGCGGCGATCGCGACGCTGGCCGAGGGCGTCGCGGCGACGGCGGTGCCGGCCGAGGTGCGCCGGGACCTCGCCGGGGCGCACCTGGTCGCCGGGCAGGCCGGCCACCTGTGGTGGTTGCCGACCCGCGCCCACCGTTGGCCCTTCCCCGCCCTGATCGTCTAGCTCGTCCGAGCGTGTCACCCGAGGAGACCCATGACCAGCGCCGAGGACGGGCCGACGCCACCACGGCAGGCCCCGTTCGTCGTCGACCCGTACCCGACGTTGGCCCGGATCCGGGCCAACGGTCCGGTGTCGGTCCTGCACAGCGACGAGGGTCTGCCCATGTGGGTCGTCGCCCGCTACCGCGACGTGCGCGCGGCGCTGGCCGACCCGAGGTTCGGCCAGGACGCCCGCCGGGCGCAGGAGCTGGCCGACCGTCGGGTGGCGGGGGTGACGCTCGGCGGCGACATGGTCCACATGCTCAACAGCGACCCGCCCGACCACACCCGGCTCCGCCGGCTGATCCACGGGTTCTTCACCGCCCGGCGGGTGGCGGCCATGCGTCCGCTGGTGCAGCGGGTCAGCACCGCGCTGCTCGACGAGGTCGCCGACCGCGACACCGTCGACCTGGTGGCGGACTTCGCCTTCCCGCTGCCGATGCTGGTCATCTGCGAGTTGATCGGCTTCCCGCCCGAGGAACGGGCCGCCTACCGGAGTTGGTCGACGGCGATCCTGACCCACGGCGACGACCCGGAGGCGTTCGGCCGGGCACTGCGGGAGCTGACCGACCACATCGCCGTCGTGCTGCGGCGGCGGCGCACCGACCCGCGCGACGACCTGCTGACCGTCCTGCTCGCGGCCCGCGACCAGGGGCAGCTCGCCGACGACGAGATCGTGGGCATGGTGTTCCTGCTGCTCATCGGGGGCCACGAGACGACCGTCAACCTGCTCGGCACGGCCACCCTGGCGCTGCTGCGCCACCCCGACCAGCACGCCTGGCTGCGGCGCAACCGGGCCGCGCTGCCCGCGGCGGTCGACGAGTTCCTCCGGTACGAGTCGCCGGTGAGCATGGCGACGCTGCGGTTCACCACCGCGCCGGTGGACGTCGACGGGGTCGAGATCCCCGCCGGGGAACTGGTGCTGGTGTCCCTCGGCGGGGCGAACCGCGACCCCGACCGGTTCCCCGACGCCGACCGGCTGCTGCTCGACCGGGGCGACGCCGGGCACCTCGCCTTCGGCCACGGGACGCACCGGTGCCTCGGCGCGTTCCTCGGCAAACTGGAGGGCGAGGTGGCGTTGGCCGGGCTGCTGGACCGCTTCCCCGGGCTGGCCCTGGCCGGCACCGAGACGGACCTGCGCTGGCGCAACACGATCATGCTGCGGGGGCTGGAGTCGCTGCCGGTGGCCCTGCATGGCTGACACCACCACCCGAACCCCCCGACGTCGGCTGCGGCTGAGCCTGGTGCCGCTGCGGTCCCGCGACTACCGGCTGCTCTTCGTCGCCGAGTCGGTGTCGGTCTTCGGCGACGCCTTCCACGCCGTCGCGCTGCCCTTCCTCGTCTACCAGGCCGGCGGGGGTGCCCGCGAACTCGGGCTGCTGGTCGCCGGCTACGGCCTGTGCCGGCTGGCGACCACCCCGCTGGGCGGGATCCTCGCCGACCGGGTCGGCCCCTGGCAGGTGATGCTCGCCTCCGACCTCCTCCGGCTGGCGTCCACCGCCGCGATCGCGGTGGCCGCCGTCGCCGGCGACCCCGGACTCGTCCCGATCGGGGCGCTGGTCGCCGTCGCCGGGCTGGGGGCCGGCCTGTTCCAGCCGGCCGCCTACGCCATCACGCCCCGGCTGCTCCCGGCCGACCAGTTGCAGGCCGGCAACGCGTTGCACAGCACCGCCGGCTTCGCCGCCGGGCTGGTCGGGCCCGGGGTGGCCGGACTGGTCGTCGTCCTGCTCTCGCCGGGCGTCGCGTTCGGCGTCGACGCGCTGACCTTCGCGGTCTCGGCCGCCTGCCTCGCCGCCATCGGGGCGCACCACCGGCGGGCCGCGCCGGTCGCCCGGCCCGCCGACGGGACGGCGTCGCCGCCCCGGCTGACATTCTGGCAGCTGCTGCGCGGGTCACCGCTGCTGCGGACCGTCCTGGTGGTGACCGCCGCGGCCAACCTGACCGTCGGCGGGATGGTCCGGGTGGGGCTGCCCTCGCTGGCCAGCGCAGAGCTGGCCGCCGGGGCCGGCGGCTTCGGTGGCCTGCTGGCCGCGTTCACCGGCGGCTCGCTGGCCGGCGGGTTCTTCACCGCCGCGCTCACCGGGATCCGGCGACGCGGCGCCACGGCCATGCTCGCCGGCCTGGTGATGGCCGGGGCGGTGGCGCTCGTGCCGTTCACCGGGTACGCCGGTGCCCTCGTCGCGCTGGCCGTTGCCGGTGTCGCCAGCACCGTGACCAACGTCCTGGTCGTCACCGTCGTCCAGCAGCACACCGCCGCCCACCTGCTGGGCCGGGTGATGAGCGCCATCCTCTTCGCGGCGTTGAGCCTGTTCCCGCTGTCCGGCGCGGCGGCGGGGCTGGTGGTGGACGCGTACGGCAGCGGGGTGCTCTTCCTGGCAACCTCGGCGACACTGGGTGCCGCCTTCGCCTTCGGCCTGTCCCGCCGGGCGCTGCGCGACGGCTGAGCCGTCGCGGGGGTCACGCCACCCGGTCCGTCAACCCGCGGCGTCGACCGCGAGGGCGGCGACCGACGGATGGGCGGCGCCCGCAACGTCGTCGATGGCCACCGCGAGCCCACCGGTGGACCGCGGCCCGGCCGGCGTCGCCACCCGCAGGGCGGGACCGCCGTCGACCCGGGCGACGGTCTCGCCGTCGCGCACCGTCACCTCCACGCGGTGGGTCGCGGCCGGGGTCAGCGCGGCCTCGGCGACCACCCGGCCGCCGCGCAGCAGCGCCACCCGGCCGTGCGCGACGCGCACCGAGACCGGGTCGTCGCTGTCCACCCGGACCGTCAGGGTGACGGTGCCGCCGTCGGCCCGCAGGCCGCGCAGCGCGGCGTCGACCGTGTAGCCGGTCCAGTCCGCGCTGGCGTAGGCGAGCAGCGTGCCGTAGGCGCGGCGAGGGCTGGCGGCGGTGAACCGGCCGGCGGTCAACGACGACAGGTCGGTCATCGGCTCGCCCTTCTGGTCGCGCCAGTCCCAGGCGTTCGTGAACGGGGCGGACACCCGCGCGGGCGCGGCCGTCCGCTCGACCACCGCGCTGACCAGCTCGGCGGCGCTCGTCGTGGCGTACACCTCGGCCCGCTCGACCTGCCCGCCGGCCGCCGACCGGCGGCTGCTCGGCTCGGGCGCGAGCGACTTGTTGGTCAGCGCGGCGGCGAACCGCCCGGCGACCAGCTCGCGGCTGAACGCCGCCGCCGCCGGGTCGGTCACGGCGTCGCCGACCTCGGAGAACGGGTACGCGAACAACTGCGGCCGGGGCAGGTCGTGGGCGGCGAACGCGGCGAACATCGCGTCGAAGTCGGCGGTGAGCCGCTGCTCGTAGGCGGCCAGGCTCTCCTGCGCCTGCGTGGCCGGATCCCACCGCCGGTGGGTCAGCGGCGAGCCCAGCCGACCCGGCCCGGTCTGCACCCGGGTGTGCAGGTCGTGGGTGTGCGCCTGGAAGTCCCACCGGCCGGAGCGGGCCATCCGGGCGATCTCCGCCCAGCTCAGGTAGTACGGCCGGTGCTCGCCCACCTGCCCGGTGATCAGGTAGGAGGACGCCACCATGTCGTGCCGGGCGAGGATCCGGTCGGCGTACGCCCACAGGCCCCGGGTGCCGTCGTCGAAGGTCAGGTAGACCGAGCGTTCCGGCACCGTGCCGCCGCGCAGGTAGTCGACGTACTGCGCCGAGGAGATCGACCGGTAGCCGGCCGCGCGCAGGGCGGTGAGCTGGGCGTCGAACTCCTCCGGGCTGACCACGTAGTGCTCCCGGCCGGCGGGCTCGACCGCGGCCGGGTCGTCGCCGTGCGGCCGGATGTCGTGGTAGGCCACCACGACCGGCGCGGCCCGCTGCGGCAACTGGCCGGCCAGCTCCGTCCAGCGGCGCAGGTCCGCCGGGTCGACCCGGGTCACCTCGGTGTCCCGCTGCGCGCCGACGTGCCGCCGCAGGTCGGCCAGGTACCAGGAGACCCCGAACGGCGCCGCCACCACCAGCAGGGTGACGAGCGAGAGCAGCGCGCCCAGCGGGCGCGACCACCAGCGCGTCACCGCAGCACCTCCCCACGGGTGAACACCACGACGTAGAGCAGCACCAGCACCACGGCACCGGCGAGGGTGAGGATCACCCGGGCCAGCCTGGCGAGCAGCCGCCGGCCGGCGCTCACACCGCGCTCCGCGACCAGACGCCGCGCCGGATCGTGCCCACCGAGTAGGGCAGCAGCCAGGACAGCACCGTGGCGGAGAGCACGCTCATCAGCGGCCGGTACGCCCAGCGCGGGTCACCCGGGTTGTCCAGCCGGTAGGCCAGCCCCCAGAAGGTGCCCTTGAGCAGCACCCCGCACAGGTAGAGCAGCGGCACCGCCCACCAGCCGTGCAGCGGGGCCCACACCAGGTGCGCGAAGGCCATCGCCGGGGCCACCGCGACCCACAGCGCGTGCCCGTAGTAGAGCGCCGCCGGGCCGGGGCCGCGCCGCCACATGAACGTGCCGGTGAAGAAGAGGTTGCGCACGTAGCTCTTCTTCCAGCGGGTCTGCTGGCGCAGGAACGGGCGCGGCCGCGCCGGCACCGTCGTCCACACCCGGGCCGAGCGGACGTATCCGACCCGCCAGGCCCGCGGCGGGTGGTCCTCGTCGCGGACGAACGGCGAGTCGGCGAAGCGCCGCTTGAGCCGTACGCCGATCCAGCGCTGCCCGAGGACGTAGCCGGTGAGCTGCCGGTCGGTGGCGAAGCGGAACTCGCCGCCGAGGAACCGGTCCGCAGCCCAGGCCGGCAGGTAGTTGACGACCGCCTCCCGCCGGAACACCGCCAGCGGGCCGGAGACGCAGGTCACCGTGCCGAAGGACGCCTCGGCGGCCTTGGCCACCCGGAACTGGCCCTCGTACCAGACGTCCTGCACCCGGGTGAGCAGCGACTCGTCGGGGTTGAGCGCCCGGGCGTGCCCGCTGACCGCCCCGAGGTCCGGCTGCCGCAGCAGGGCCTCGACGCAGCGGCGCAGCGCGTCCGGGGCGAGGACGCAGTCGGAGTCGGTGAAGGCGAGCACGTCGCCGGTGGCGTGCCGGGCGCCGTGCACCAGGGCCCGCTTCTTGCCGACGTTGCGGGGCAGGTGCAGCACGGTGACCGGCAGTTCGGCGGCGAGTCGGTCCAGCACCTCGGCGGTGCCGTCGGTGGAGCCGTCGTCGACCACGATCACCTGCAACGGCCGGTGGTCGCTGTCGGTCATCGACCGTACGCACGCCTCGATCCCGTCGACCTCGTCCTTGACCGCCACCAGCAGGCTGACCCGGGGGGCCGGGGGCAGCGGCGGGAACGTGGCGGCGTGCCGGGGATGTGCCGGGGCCTCGCTCGGGTCCTCGTAGCGGGCGTAGGCCAGGTAGAACACGGCGACGGTGGCGGTGAGCACGGCGAAGCCGTAGTACGCCATCAGCGGCGCGTACGGCAGCAGGGGCAGCTGCCGGGCCAGCAGGGCGATCAGCGGGAGCAGGCAGAGCGCGGCGAGCAGCCGGCGCAGGCCGCGCCGGACCGGGTAGAGCGCCGGCGTCTCGGACGGCCCGGTCGGGACCTGGCGGGGTGTCGGCGCCTCGGACGAGTCGCGCCGGACCTGGTGGAGCACCGGCATCTCAGACGACCTCGCGGCGGGGCAGCCCGGTCATCCGGTAGGTGGCGTCGAGCACCATCGGCTGGCCGCGCAGCCACGCCTCGTCCAGGTCGGACTGGGCGGTGTGCACGACCACCAGGTCCCACTCCCGCTCGGTGTGGTCGGTCAGCCGGTGCAGGGTCGCGCCGTCGGGGGTGCGGACCGACGCGACGAGGTCGTCGACGAAGCCGACGTCCGCGCCGGCCCGGACCAGCTCGCCGATGATCTCCAGCGCCGGCGACTCGCGGACGTCCGCGACGCCGGGCTTGTAGGTCACCCCGACCAGCAGGACGCGGGCCCCGAGCAGCGTACGACCGGACCCGGCGAGCAGGTCCCGGACCCGCTCGACGACGCGGCGGGGACGGGCGGAGATGCCGCGCATCGCGGTCTCGATCAGCGGCGCCTCGCGGCGCTGCCCGCGCAGCTGCCACAGCAGGTAGTGCGGGTCGCAGGGGATGCAGTGCCCGCCCACCCCCGGGCCGGGCTGGAAGGCCATGAACCCGTAGGGCTTGGTGGCCGCCCCGTCGATCACCTCGGTGACGTCCAGGTGCAGGTCCCGGCAGAGGTCGGCGAACTCGTTGGCCAGGGCGATGTTGACGGCCCGGAAGGTGTTCTCCAGCAGCTTGGTCATCTCGGCGGCCTCGGGCGAGCCGAGCCGGTGCACCCGGGGGGTGATCCGGGCCAGCGCCGCGGCGGCCCGCGCGGTGCAGTCCGGGGTGACCCCGCCGACGACCCGGGGGGTCAGCTCCTGACGGTGCCCGTCGTTGCCGGGGTCGACCCGCTCCGGGGCGAAGGCCACCCACACCTCCTGCCCGACCCGCAGGCCCCGGGCGGCCAGCGGCTCGACCAGCAGGTCGCGGGTGGTGCCGACGTAGCTGGTCGAGGTGAGCACGAGGGTCTGGCCGGGGCGGGCGTGGGTGACCACCGCGGCGCAGGCGGCCCGCAGCGCGGTGAGGTCCGGGTCGAGGTGGCGGTCCACCGGCGTGGGCACGCAGATCAGCACCGTGTCGGCGTCGGCGATCTCGGCGATCGAGGTGGTGAGCCGCAGGGCCGGGTCGGTGGCCCGCAGCGTCTCGCGGAGCCGGTCGCGGTCGTCGTCGAGCAGGTCGGCCCGGCCGGCGCGGATGTCGTCGAGCCGGGCCGGGTCGATGTCGACCCCGATCACCCGCGCGCCGCTGCTGACCAGGGCCAGGCTGGTCGGCAGGCCGACGTAGCCGAGGCCGACCACGGCGGTCCGCGCCCCGGGGGCGACGGGAGCGGCGAGGGCGACGGCCGATGCGGTGGCCGGCGCCGGAGGGGTGGACGGGGTCGCCGGGGCGACGGCCGGCAGGTGGGACCGGTCGGCGGCGGGCAGGAGCTGCGACATGGTCGGATCCCTTACGCACGGTGAACGGGAGCGACTCAAGAGTGCCGAGCCCACCGCCTCGCCGCCGCTCGCCCGAACAGCCGACCGGTAGTCCGATCCGGCCCGCTGGCGACTGTCCGATCGGTCATTTTCGGGTGCGGAGAACCGGCCAGCGGCCTCAGGGTGGCCTAAAGCGGCAATCCCGCCTGTCACACCGTTCACGAGCCTTTCACCGATCCCGCCGGCCCGCGCCAAGTAAGAATCATCACTGGTTGCGACCGGTGCGGGTGTGCTCGCCAGCTCCTGCCGGGGCAAGGAAGCACGCTCGTCTTTCCCGGAAACAGCGCCCCACCCGCCCCACCCGCCCCCCGCCCCCTGCCCTCCCCTGTGCGCCGATCTTGCACTTTGGGCCCCGCAAATAGGCGCTTCGCCCCTTCTGTCGGGGCCGCAACTGCAAGGCGGCGACCCCGGGCGGCGACGGGTGACCCCGTCGGGCCCATCGGGTGAACCGGCCGAGTGTCATGGCGCGTACGCCTCGGCCTGGATCCGGTAGAGCGCGGCGTACCGGCCACCGGGGACGGCCAGCAGCTCCCGGTGGCTGCCTGCCTCGACGAGCCGGCCCCGGTGCAGGGTGAGGATGAGGTCCGCGCCGGTGACCGTGGAGAACCGGTGCGAGACGATGACCGTGACGGCGTTCGTGGCGGCCGCGCAGCGGCGGGACCGCTCCAACTGCCGGTCGAAGATCTCCTGTTCGCTGGGCGCGTCGAGCGACGCCGTCGGCTCGTCGAGCAGGAACAGCAGCGGCTCCGGGCGCATCGCGGCCCGGGCCAGGGCGGTCTTCTGCCACTGCCCCTCGGACAGGTCCACCCCCCCGGACGCGGCGTCGAGCTCGGTGTCCGGGCCGTCCGGCAGCCGGTCCACCAGGGCGGCGGCGTCGACCTCCCGCACCGCCGCCGCGATCCGCTCCCGGTCGGCGAGCCGCGGCAGGTCGCCGAGGCCGACGTTCTCGGCGAAGGTGGTGGGGAACCGGCCGAAGTCCTGGAACGTGGCGCTGATCCGGGATCGCCAGGCGGGGGTGTCCAGCTCGTCCAGCGGCACACCGTCGACGAGGATTCGTCCGCTGTCCGGCCGGTACAGCTTGCCCAGGAGCTTGACCAGTGTGGTCTTGCCGGACCCGTACTCGCCGACCAGCGCCACCACCGACCCGGCCGGCAGGTGGACGCTGACCTCGGCCAGCGCCGGCCCGGTCGTGCCGGGATAGCGGTAGCCGACCCGGTCGAGGGTGATCCCGTGGCGCAGCCGGGCCGGCGGCGGCACCGACCCGCAGGCCCGGGCCCGGTCCCGCTCCGCGCGCACGTAGTCGCGCAGCCACAGGTACGGCTCGATGACCCGCCCGGCGGCGGCCACGTTGGTGGTGTAGCGGACCCCGGTGTAGACCGACTGCCGCAGCGCGGCGGCGACGGTGACGGCGAGCACCAGGTCACCGGCGGAGCCGGCGCCCCGGGCGGCCTGGTGCACGACCAGCGCCAGCGCGGCACCGAAGCCGGCGGTGAACAGCAGCCAGCCCGCCATCCGCCAGCCGGCGGCGACCAGCTGGGCCCGGAACCGCAGCCGCATCGCCTCGTCCCAGGCGGCAGCCTGCCGGCGGGCCACCGCGTCGCCCGCCCCGGCGACCCGGATCTCCTTGCCGCCGGCCGGATCGGTGGCCAGGTCGAACAGGTGCCGCTGCCGGCGTACGGGTGCCGCGGTGGCGAGGGCCGCCCGGATGACGGCGTTGTTGCCCCGCTGGTCGAACCACAGCGGTACGGCGGCGAACGCCAGCAGCCACAGCAGCCACGGGTTCACCGTGCCGAGCAGCAACAGCATCACGGTGAGCTCCAGTACCGCGAAGACGACGCCGTTGGCCGACCACAGACTCAGCACGATCTCCCAGCCCGCGTTGCGGACCAGGGTGAGCCGGTCCTGGAAGTCGCCGCGTTCCAGGTGTTCCAGGCCATCGAGGGTGGTGATGTCGCGGTGGATGCGGGGGTTGAGGTCGAGAACGGCGACCTTGCCGATGAGGATCCCGGCGGTGTGCGAGTCCAGCGCGCCGAGCGCGATTCCCGCCGCGCCGGCCAGCCCGGCGCCGACCGCGCCCGCGACGGCGCTACCGGCGTCGCCGCGGATCATCGCGTCCACGGCCACCTTCAGGGCCAGGGCGCCACCGGTGACCGCGGCCGCCATCGCCGCCGGGATGACGAACTGCATGGCGGTCAGCACCGGGGCCCGCCGCCAGGAGAGCGCGAGCAGTTCGGCCCACAGGCGCAGGTACCGGCGTCTGCGGGCGGGCCGGGTGTCGACGCCGGGACCGCCGGCCGGGCCGTCGGTGGCGGTCGCGGTGGCGGTCACGGGTGGCCTCCGGTCGGTACGCCGGCCGTGGCCGGTCCGCTTGTCGGGTCGGTCGGCGGGGCGGCTCGCGGGCTGGTCGGCGGGGCGGCCGCCGGGTCGGTGGCGAAGCGGCGGGCCTGGATCGCGAACAGCTCGGCGTACCGGCCCCGGCGGGCGATCAGCTCGTCGTGGTCGCCGCTCTCGGTGATCCGGCCGCCGTCGAGCAGCACGATCCGGTCGGCTTGGCGGACCGTGGAGAGGCGGTGCGAGATCAGCACCACGCTCACCCTGCCCCGGCTGCGGGCCAGCCGGTCGAAGACCTCGAACTCGGTGCGGACGTCCAGGTGCGCCGTCGGCTCGTCGAGGACCAGCAGGTCGGCGCCCATCCGCACGGCGTAGCGGGCGCGGGCCAGCACGATCTGCTGCCACTGGCCGCCGGAGAGGTCCACCCCGCCGGTCACGGTGCGGGCCAGCGGGGTGTCCCAGCCGGCCGACAGCCGGGCCAGCACCGGCTCCAGGCCGGCGTCGGCGGCCGCGGCGTCGAGGGCCGCCGGGTCCGGCGGGAGGTCGCCCCGGCCGAGGACGACGTTGTCCCGGGCCGGCAGGTGGTAGCGGACGAAGTCCTGGAACACGACGGCCAGCCGGCGACGCCAGGCAGCCGCCCCGAGCGCGGCGATGTCCACGCCGTCGGCGGTGATCCGGCCCTCGTCCGGCTCGTACAGCCCGGCCAGCAGCTTGATCAGCGTCGACTTGCCAGCGCCGTTGAGACCGACCACGGCGAGCAACTCGCCGGGCCGGATCTCCAGGTCCAGACGATCGAGCACGGGCCGGCGAGCGTTCGGGTAGCCGAACGAGACCCCCTCGAAGCGGACCAGCGCCGGCCCGGCGGCACCCGCCGTGCCATCCCGGTGACCCGTCGGGGCCGTGCCGGTCGTGGTCGTTGTCCGGGCCGCGCCGGTGCCGGTGCCAGCGGGGCCCGGGTCGGCCGCCGTCCGGGCGGTGCCGGTCGGGCTGGACAGCCGGCCGGCCAGGTCCACAGTGGCGCGCAGGCAACCGGCCGCGGAGACGGCCACCCGCAGGTCCTCGCTCCACCCGAGCGCCTGGAAGACGGCCACGCCGCTGGCCAGCACCGCCGTGGCCGCGACGACCCGGTCGGAGCCCGCCGGTGCGCCGGCCGCACCGGCCGCGACCGCCGCGTAGCCGGCGACGAGGGGCACGCCGACCAGCAGGAACTGGCCACCCTCGCGGGGGATCGCCCGGGCCAGCCGCGCCCAGACGGGGGCGTCCATGGCCAGCGCGTGGCGCTGGATCCGCCCGGCCAGCCAGTCACCGAGCCCGTAGACCCGGATGTCCTTGCCCTCGGCCGGCGAGGTCGCCGCGTCCTGCCACCGCTGGTTGCGGGCGCCCTCGCCGGTTCCGGCCCGCCAGACGGCGATGCCCCGGGCGGCGTCCCGCTGCCGCAGCACCCCGTTGACCAGGGCGGGAATCAGCAGCGCCGGCACCAGCCAGCCGGCGTACCGGGCCAGCACCAGGCAGCCGCCGGCCACGCCGATCAGGTTGGCGGCCAGCCGCAGGCCGGCGACCGCCCCGGCGCCGGGGGTGTGTTCGGTCCAGTTCTCCGGGTCGGCCCGGGACGCCCGGATCAGCGCCCGAACCTCCGGGTCCTCCAGCGGGGCGATGGTCGTGCCGGCGGCGGCCAGGCCGGCGACCCGCGCCCGGTGCGCGCCGTCGATCCGGGCGGTGGCCAGGAACGCCAACGGCGCTACCGCCGTGTCCACGGCGTGACCGAGCAGGAGCACCCCGACGAAGGCGAGCAGCGGCAGCGCCATCACCGCCAGCGGCGCGTCGGCGGGCACGGCGGCCTGGATACGGCCCACCAGGTGCGCCATCGCCACCGCGCCGGCCGGCGGCAGCAGGGCACCGAGGGCGAGCAGCAGCGTCAGCGTGGCGGTCAGCGGCGCCCGGGCCGCGCGCAGCGCGCCGGCCAGCAGCCGGGCGTCGGTCAGGATCGCCAACAGTGCCTCCTCGTCGTACGGCGCGCCGGCCAGCGCCCGGCCGGTGGGTGCGGGGTCGGGCCGTCCGGGCCGGCCGCCGGTCGGGTCACCGGGATCATGGCCGGGGTGGTCCCTGGTCGGCCCACGCCCACGCCTGCCGGGGGTCGCGGCGCCACGGGTCGAAGGACTCCAGCCACCAGGTGGCGCCGGCGGCGCGGTGGTCGGCGACCAGGGCCCGGGCGCGCGGCGGGTCGTCCGGCGGCAGCCGCCCCGGCACAGCCACCGTCCAGCCGGCCCGTCGGGGCGGCGTGGCGGCCAGGACGGCGGCGAGCTCCGCCGGCTGCGGCCCCCGCAGCCCGCCGCCGGGCTCGCGGACCATCGGGACCACACCGTCCCAGCGCGCCGCCCGGGCCAGCGGCCCGGGGCTGCGCGCCGGCCAGGTGGCGGCGATCCAGACCGGGATCCGGGGGCGCTGCACCGGCGTCGGCAGATACCTGACCCGGTCCAGCCGCACCTGCTCGCCCCGGTGGCTGACCTCCTGACCGCTCCACAGCCGGTCCAGCACCGCCAGCGACTCGTCCACCCGCCGGGCCCGCGCGGCGAGGCCCGGATCGAGGCCGAGGGCGGCGAAGTCCGCGTCGGCGTCGGCGCCGAGACCCACGCCGAGCACCAGCCGGCCGCCCGAGAGGTGGTCGAGGGTGGCGGTCTCGCGGGCGACCTTCCACGACTGCCGCTGGGCGAGGGGGGTGACCAGAGGACCGCCCCGGATCCGCCGGGTGCCGGCGAGGACGGCGGTGACGGCTGTCCAGGAGTCGGCCAGCGGGAGCCGGCCGGCCCGGTCGAGCAGCAGATGGTCCCAGAGGAACACGCCGTCCCACCCCGACCCCTCGGCGGCCCGGGCGAGCTGGAGCAGCCGGGCGGGGTCGGCGTAGTAACCGGCGTTCGGCAGCAGCAGGCCGAACCGCAGGCCGCCGCCGGCCGGCCCGGCGGGCGGCACCGGGTCGGCCGGCGGTGTCGGCCCGGCGGGGGGCACCGGCCCGGCGGGCGGCACCGGGCCATCCGGGTCGGCGGGGCTCACCGGAGCATCCGGCCGGACGCCGGGTCGGCCGCGAGGATCCGCCGGGCCGCCGCCTGCCCGGAGCGGACCGCGCCCTCCAGGTGGCCGTAGAACTCGGCGCTGCGCTCCGTCCCGGCCCAGTGGACCGGCCCGTCCGGCGGGTCCGTCGCAGCCGGGCCGACGACCGGCCATGGTGGACCGGCCGTGGTCCACCAGCCCGGGTCGGGAACGGCCGCGTAGCAGCCCTCGACCGTCGGCTCGGCCTGCCAGTCCCGCTCCAACCACGCCAGCGGCCGTCGGGCCGCCGGCCCGAACCAGCCGGCGAGCCGGTCCAGCACCGCCGCCCGGCGGGCGGCCGTGGGCAGGCCGGCGTGGCGGCGGGCGTCCGCGCCGGTGACGAACCCGACGAGCACGCCGAGCCCGCCCCGGCCGGCGGAGTCGTCCACCACGTACCGCAGCGGGCCGGCCCCGGCGGTCACCCAGCCGGACAGGCCGGCGTCGGCCCAGAACGGCCGGTCGTAGACCAGATGCAGCTTGACGGTGGCGCCCCGGGTCCGCGCCGGCCCCGGTGGCCGGCGCACGCCGGGCAGGCCCAGCCGGATCCGGCCCGCCGGTCCGGGCGGCACCGCCACGACCACGCGGGAGCAGCGCACGGCCAGGCCGGGGCCGACGACCCGGACCGGGCCCGCGGCCGGCCGGACGCCACCGGGGCGGACCCCGGCCGGGTCCGCCGGCGGAACATCGTCCGGTGGCGCGGGCCGCAGGTCGGTGACCGGGGTCCCGAGCCGGACGGGCCGGGCCAGCGCCGCCGCCATCCGCTCGGCGAGCAGGTGTGCGCCGCCGGCGAACCGGTCCTGCTGCGCGCCCCCCGCGAACGCCGTGAGGTAGTGCACCCCGCCGCCGGAGGCCAGGTAGAACAGCAGGTGCAGCATGCCGACCTCGGCCGGGTCGGCGGCGAGCATCTGCCGGACCAGCAGGTCGACCAGGAGCCGGGCGTCCGGGTGGGTGAGCTCCTGCTGCGCCCACGCCGCGACGGTCGTCCGGTCCAGTTCGGCGGCGCCCGGGGCGGCGCGGGGATCGGCCGGCGGCACCTCGGCGGCGAGGTCGTCGAGGCGGTCCAGCAGGTCGCCGACGGCCAGCGCGTTGAACGCCGGCCGGCGCGCGTCCGACCGGACCGGGCCGTCGGCGAGGTCGAACAGGTGCGCCCCCGGCGCGGTGGTCGGGGTCAGCGCCAGCCCGAACCGGCCGGCCAGCTCGCGTACCCGGGTGTGGCGGGCGCCGACGTAGGCGCCGCCGGCGTCGAGGGCCTGCCCGAACCGGTGGTGGCTCGCGGTCCGGCCGCCCACCCGGTCGAGCGCTTCGACCACCTGGACCCGCCGCCCGGCCGCCTCCAGCTCGGTGGCGGCGGCCAGGCCCGCCAGGCCCGCGCCGACCACCACCACGTCCACCACGTCCACCTCGGCCGCCGCCGCCGGGCCGGGCCGCCCGCCGCCGGTCACCGGGCCGGCTCCGCAGCCGTCGGCCCGGGTCCGTGGGCACCGGCCGGCCCGGCGTCGGCGGCCTCCGGCGGGCACCACCACGGCCCGCCGGAGAGGTACGCGCCGGCGAGCCGGCCCAGGAAGGCGTGCAGCAGGTCCTCCTGCGGGGCCAGCGGCCCAGGCCGGTAGCCGCCGCCGGAGATCCCCCGCTGCACCGACTCGCAGGCCGCCCAGTCCTGCCGGTTCGTGGTGTGCCAGAAGTCCACGGCCCAGCCGGGGTCGATCCTTGCGGCGACCAGCTCCGCCGGCAGGAGCCACTCGCACTCGACCCGGGTCCGGTCCGCCGCCACCGGCACCAGCCGGTGCGTGACCAGGTGGTCGGGCGTCGCCGTGACGAAGAGGCCGGGCGGCAGCAGGTGGTAGCGGACCTGGCGGGCGGCGTCGGGGTCCAGCCCGGGGAAGACCGACCCCGGGCCGGTGCCGTCCAGCGACATCGTCGCCGCCGAGTTGCGCAGGTCGAGCTGCCCGCCGAGCCAGCCGCCGGTCGCGGCGAAGCTCTCCCCGCCCTCGGTGCGTTGCACCCGGCTCAGCTCCGGGTGGGTGCTCGGGCAGTGGTAGCACTCCAGGTAGTTCTCCACCAGCAGCTTCCAGTTCGCCGCCACGTCGTACCCCTCGGTGGCCACCACCCGCAGCTCGCCGGGCCGGTACGGCGCGAGCGCGGCGTCGAGGTCGCCGACGACGTCGGCCAGCGGCGGCGCGTCGCCGGAGAGGTCGGCGAAGAGCCAGCCCGCCCACTGCGCCGAGCGGACGGGCAGCAGGTCCAGGTCCGCGCCCGGCGGCGGGTCGAACCGGGGCGCGTGGCGCAGCGTGCCGTCCAGGCGGTAGACCCAGGCGTGGTACGCGCACCAGACGGTCGGTCGGCGCACCGTGCAGCCGCGCTCGACCAGCTCGTGCCCCCGGTGCCGGCAGGCGTTGCGGAAGGCGCGCAGCTGGCCGGACGCGTCCCGTACGACGAGCACCCCGGCCCCGGCCACGTCCAGTCCCGCCTGCTCGCCCGGCCCGGCGAGCCGGTCGGCGCGGCCGAGGCAGACCCAGCCCCGCCGCCAGAACCGCTCCCGCTCCCAGGCCAGCACCCGGTCGCTGGTGTACGCCTCGGCGGGCAGCCCCCGGGCCCGGCCGGGCGGCTGCATCGTCGCCGTCAGTTCCTCCGCCGGCAACGGGGGCCCGACCGTCGTCATCGTCGGCTGCCCGTGACCGGCCGTGGCATGATCGCCCGATGGCTGTGGGTGCGGAGGTCCGGCGCGCGCCGCTCGGCGGGGCGCAGCAGTTCGAGTGGTGGAAGCTGCTCACGGGCGACTGCAACAGCATCACCGTGGCGCACCGGCCCGAGCCGCCGGTGGCCCCGCACCGGGCGGTGGCGGCGCTGCGGGGACTCCTGGCCCGGCACGAGGCGCTGCGCACCACGTTCCGGCTCGACGACGCCGGGGTGCCGGCGCAGGTGGTGCACGACGCCGGTGAGCCGACCGTCCGGTTCTGCGACGACGACTCCGACGACGCCCGGGAGGCGTTCCGCCGGGCGCTGGCCGAGCCGCCGTTCACCACCGCCGACGCCGATCTGGTTCGCTTCGGCGTCGTCCGTTCCGCCGGTCTCGCCGTGGAGCTGCTGGTGGTGGTCAGCCACGCGGTCTTCGACGGGCACAGCGAGCGGATAGTGCTGACCGAGCTGGCCGCCGCCTGCCGGGACACCGAGGCCGCCCCGGGTGCCGCCGACACCGCCGGGCCCGGCGGTGCCCAGCCCGCCGCCGGCGACGCCGATCCCGACGTCCACCAGCCCGCCGACTCGGCCCTGGACGAGGAGTCCGGCGAGTTGCTGCCGGCCCGGGAGGCCGCGGAGCGGTTCTGGCGTCAGGAGGCCCGCCGGATCCCCGCCCGGCTGTTCGCGCCGCTGCGCCCGGGAGTGTTCCAGCGGTACGGTGCCACGTACCGCTCCGCCGCGCTGCCGCCGGCACTGGTGCTGGCCGCCCGCCGGCACCGCACCAGCCCCGCCGTGGTCTACTCGGCGCTGGTGCACGCGTTGCTGGCGGTCATGTCGCACGCCCCGGTGACCGTGGTGCGCAGCCACTTCGCGGGGCGGACCCTGCGGGAACGCGACGTCGTCGGCTGCTACCACTGCATCCTCCCCACCACGGTCGACGTCTCGGATCGCCCGTCGGTGGGCACGCTGATCGAGCGGCTGCGGCTGCGGACGTTGCGGGTGCAAAGCCGGTACCGCATCGGTCAGCTCACGCTGCGGGAGATCCTGGCCGCCGAGGAGCGGCGTCGCGGCGTCGCCCTCGCGGTCGGCACGACGGTCAACTTCGACCACAGCCCGGAGCTGACCGCGTGGCAGGGGCGTTCCGACCGGGAGCTGACCGACCTGCTGGCCACCTCCGGCGAGCTGGAGTTGGCGATGGGCCGCAACGAGGTGACGCCCGACCCGATCGGCTTCGACGCGTACCTGATGACCACCGTCGAGGCCGGTGCGATGTGGATCCTGGCCAGCTTCAACAGCATGGTCCTCGACCCGGGGCAGATGCGGGCGCTGCTGACCGGCCCGGAGCGGATCCTGCGGGCCCACCTCGACGGCCCGGACCTGACCCTCGACCAGCTGGCGGCCCGACTCGGCGGTGACCTCGGCGACCCGCCGCAGGCGGGCCTCGGCCCCGGCGAGGAGTTCTCCTCGCCGGAGCAGGGGGCCGCCGGCCCGGACAGCAACGGCGGCCCGGCCAGCGGCGCGGTGGCGGCGCTGCGCGACGCGGTGGCCCTGCCCCACCGGCTCGACGACGTCGACGCGGACTGGTGCTACCTGGAGGCGGGCGGCCGGCTGCTGCTGGTGCCGGCGGTCCTCGGCCGGCTCGCGGCGGCCGGCTGGACCGGGCTCGTGCCGGACGACCTCGCCCGGCCGGAGCCACTGACTCGGCTGGCGGGGCGGCTGCGCCGCGTCGGGTGACCCGGTCATCGGAGGGCCCCGGCATCCGACGGGTCGCCCGGGGCGTCGGTGGACCCGGCGAGCCGGGCGGCCAGCTCGCGGAAGTCCTCGGCCTCGAAGAACAGCGCGACGTCGAGTTCCCGGCCGAGCCGGGCCTCCAGCCGCAGGATCAGGTCGGTGGCCGTGGCCGAGTCGCCGCCGACGTCGAAGAGGTTCTCCTCGGCGGCCGGTCGCCGGCCGAGCACGTCGGCACAGACCGCGAGGATCTCCGCCAGGCACCGGTCGGCCACCGGGTCACCCATCGCCCTGCCCCGTCCCCGCGCCGGCCCCCGCCCGCCTGTCCGGCGGCAGCAGGCCGGCCAGGCCGCGCGGCGTGCGCCACTCGAACAGGTCGACGAAGGTGAACTCGACGTCGAACCGGCGGTAGAGGCGGGAGATGAGCCGGGCGGCGAGCAGCGAGTCGCCGCCGGCGTCGAAGAAGTCGTCGTCCGGCCCGTGGGCGCGGTCGAGGACCCGGCTGAAGATCCCCGCGACCTCGGCGACCACGGGGTCCGCCGGGAACTGCGGCACCCCGCCCGCTCGGTCCGACTCGTCGGTCCGGGCCGTGTGGTCCGGCGCGTCCGTCCGTCCCGCGCCGCCGGCCGCTCCCGGCGCACCCGGGCCGCCGTCTTCCGTGGTGAGCGCCGCGTGGTCGACCTTCCCGTTGCGCAGCAGCGGCAGCGCGGCGCGCACGGACCAGCGGGTCGGCACCTGGTGGCCGGGCAGCCGCTCGGCGAGCCACGACGCCAGCTCCGGCCCGGTCACGCTCGCCCCCGCGCGGGGCACCACCGCGGCGGCCAGCTGCCGGCCGCCGGTTGCCGCGCCGATCCCGTACGCCGCCGCGGCGACCAGCGCCGGGTGGCCGAGCAGGGCCCGCTCCACCGCCTCCGGCTCGACCCGGTGGCCGCGCACCTTGAGCTGCCGGTCCACCCGGCCGACGTAGCCGAGTTGGCCGTCCGGGCCGACGGTCACCAGGTCACCGGTGCGGAACAGCCGGTCGCCGCCCGCGCCGGGCACGGGGCCGAACCGCTGCGCCGTGGCCGCCGGCTGGGCCTGGTAGCCGAGGCTGAGGGCCGGCCCGCCGACGTACAGCTCGGCGACCGGGGAACCGGGTGCCGTCGGGACCAGGAACTGGCGTACGTGCGGCAGCGGCCGGCCGATCGGCACCGGCACCCCGTGGGGCATGCCCCGGCCGGCGGCGCCGCCCAGCTCCGCCTGGTGGGTGACCAGGACCGTCTCGGTCTGGCCGTACGTGTTGACCAGCCGGACGTGGTCGGGCACCAGCTCGCACCAGGTGCGGACCGGGCCCGCGGCGACCTCCTCGCCGCCGATCACGACCAGGCGCAGCGACGGTGGCAACGGCCGGCCGGTCAGCCGGAGGAACTCCACCACCTCGTACCAGAAGGAGGTCGGCAGGTCGACGACCGTGACCCCGTTCGCCGCCACCGCCGCCAGCAGCCCGGCCACCGTGCCGTCCGTGGCGCGTCGGTCGATGACCAGGGTCGCCCCGCCGAGCAGGCTCGGGTAGATCTCCTCGCCGCCGGTGTCCCAGGTCAGCGCCGCGAAGCTGAGCACCCGGTCGCCGGGGGAGACCCGCCACGCCTCGACCAGCGCGGTGGCGGCCGTCGCCAGGGCCCGGTGTCCGACCAGGACCCCCTTCGGCCGGCCGGTGGAACCGGAGGTGTGGATGACGTACGCCGGGCTGTCGCCCGGCCCGGGGGCCGCCGGTTCCTCCGGGCGGACGGTGCCGGGGTCGGCGGGCGGCGCGGGGGTGATCGTCCGGACCGGCAGGCCGGCGGTGACGGCCGAAGACAGCGGCGCGGCGAGCAGGATCCGGCGCAGGCCGCAGGTCCGCGCGATGTCGCGGAGGCGGTCCGGCGGGTCGGCGGGGTCCAGCGGCACGTACGCCGCGCCGGCCCGCAGCACCGCGAGCAGCGCGCCGACGCCGGTGGTCGATCGCCGCACGGTGACGCCGACCGGCTCGCCTGCCCGGACGCCGTCGCGCAGCAGCGCGGCGGCCGTCGCCCCGACGTCCCGCCACAAGGTGCGGTAGCCGGTCACGGTGCCGTCCTCGACCAGCGCGGCGGCGTCCGGGGCGCGGGCCACCACCCGGTGCAGCAGGTCGACCACCGACGCCGCTCGGGTCGGGCCGGGCGGGTCCTCGCGGACCGGTGCCTGGTGGGTGGGCATCGGGCTCCTTCCCGGCCGGCGGGCGGGGTGGGTGGTGGGTGGCCGGGGCGCGTCGCCCGCCCTGGTCGCCCGATGGCTCACCGGGCGGGCATCGAACCGCTTCGACCAGCGAGAAGCTAGCCGTTCGCTGGCTGGCCGGTCAATGGCGTCCCGACCGGCGGCGGTCGCCAGCGGTGCGCGACCGTCCGATGCGGATCCCGGCCATAGTCCGATCTGGACGCTTCGCCACAGCCCGATGTGGGCCGGGCGTCACCGTCCGCTTCGGACGGCGGTGTCGATCTGCTCGACCATCCGCCGCTCGGCGGCGGCGATCAGCCGCAGCAGCTTCGGCACCTGCTGAAGCCCTCTCGCCGCCAGGCCGGCGGCCGGGTCGTCCCCCAGGCCGGGGCCGGCGAGCCAGAGCGAGGCGGCGACGTCCCACTGCCGGGACACCGCGCGGACGCGGTCGGCGCACTCGGCCAGCGCCGGACGACCGAGCCCGGCGACCCGGGACAGCCAGAGCGCGTGGCCGCGGCGCGTCGCGCCGAGGTCGGTGAAGCTGCTCACCGGCAGCTCCCGTCGGCGGCCTGGATCGGCCCGGAAATCCGGCCCGGCCAGCCACTCCGCCAGCCGGTCGGCGACCAGGGTGATCGCGGCCACCCCGTGCCGGCCGGACGGGTCCAGCATCGACGCGACGTTGCGTCCGATCCGGTCCCGCCAGTTGCGGGCCAGCCAGCCGGCGGCCTCCCCGGCCGCGCCGGGCCGCAGCGTCACCTCCACGGTGCGGTACCGCGCCTCGCCCAGCTGCGGCGAGTCGGCCCACCCGGCGAACCGGGACGCCGGGACCAGGCCGGCGAACCGCGACCGGGGAAAGCTGTCCAGCACGTCGAGACCGGCGCGGGTGGCGGCGGTGACCACCAGGTCGTGCGGCACGTGGGCCCGGCGGTGGAAGGGGGCCGGCTCGTAGTCGTACTGGTCGATGGTGACCACGACCGCGCGTCCGTGCCGGGACTGGTTCCGCAGGTGTTGGCACAGCTGGGGCAGGTCGGCGGCCCGCCGTTCGGACCGGTCGATGCCCGTGCCGTCCGGGCCGGTGGCCGGGGGCAGGGGATTCCCGGCCCGGCACGACGGGGCGAGCCCGTCCGCGACGCTCCGGTCCACGGGGACATCGAAGGCCAGCTCGCCGAGGAGCAGGTCCTCGGGGTGGGCGACGCCGGCGAGCAGAAGCAGCGTGCCGAGCGCCGTGTCCCGGCAGTCGCCGTGCGGGAACCCTGCGTCGGCGGGTGACCCGGACGGTTGCGGCATCGGCTCTCCTCGTCACGCCCGGGTCCGGGCGTCGGGTCCGGAGTGTAGTCCAGCGCGGGGACGCGGCCGGCGGCCCGCCGGGGCCGGCGCCGACCGGGTCGCGCGTCCCGCGCCGCTCCGGCGGGGGCCCGATCAATGGACGGTGATTCGCGTGCGGTGGATTTCCCATCCGGAGCGAGATCCTCCTGGCCTGGGCGAACGCGCGAGCCGTCGACGCGCCGGCAATCTGACATTGCCGTCCGTCGCGGGGTCAACTACGATTCCATCTGGTTGCAAGCCGATGCATTTGCATAGTCGTAAATCGATTCCAAATGGAAGCGTCGCGCCGGTGCTCCCTCGCGGAACGCGTTCCAGGCCAACAAAACTGTGACTCTGTCGAATGGGGTGCCAACGCGATGTTGATCCTGACCCGGCGACACATTGGCCGAATAATGGACGAAGTCGGCGTCGACGCGTTGCTGAACGAGCTGATCGCACGCCTCGGCGAGAAATTCACCGAGGTGCACAAGGGGGTGGCCGAGTTGTCGCCCGCGCGGGGCGCGTTCGAGCGGGAGGGGCCCGCCCCGGGCGTGATCGAGTGGATGCCGCACCGGGAGCGGGGCGAGAGCACCACCATCAAGGTCGTCTCGTACAGCCCGTCGAACGTCGACGACCACGGCCTGCCGACGATCACGGCCTGCGTGGCCCGCTTCGACGACCGGACCGGCCGCACGATGGTGGTGGCCGACGGCGCGGCGCTCACCGCCCTGCGCACCGGTGCCGCGTCGGCGCTGGCCAGCCGCGCGCTGGCGCACCCCGACAGCCGGACGGTCGGGCTGATCGGTTGCGGCGCCCAGGCGGTCACCCAACTGCACGCCCTGAGCCTCACCTTCCCCATCGACACGGTGCTGGCCTGGGACGTCGACCCCGCGCACCTCGCCTCCCTCGGCCGGCGGGTCGAGTTCACCGGGCTGGCGGTGACGGCCGCCCGGCCCGAGGAGGTGGCCAGGTCCGCCGACATCCTGGTCACGGCCACATCGGTGGGCATCGGCGCGGGGCCCGTCTTCCCCGACAGTGCGCTGCGTGAGCACCTGCACGTCAACGCCGTCGGCTCCGACGTCGTCGGCAAGGTCGAGCTGCCCCGGACGCTGGTGGACCGGGCGCTCGTCTGCCCCGACCACCCGGAGCAGGCGGCGCGGGAGGGCGAGAGTCAGATCCTCGATCCGCGCCGCCTCGGCCCCGCGCTCAGCGAGCTCTGTGCCGACGCGGGCATCGTGGCGCAGGCCCGGTACGGTCCGACGGTCTTCGACTCGACCGGCATCGCGCTCGAGGACCACGTCGCCCTGGACCTCCTCGTCGAGCTGGCCGCACACGTCGGGGTGGGCACGGAGATCGACTTCGAGGACGAGCTGACCGACGTGCTGAACCCGTACGCCGTGCGCAGGGGCGCTGTCCTGTCGTAACCCAGCTGCGAATGGAACTGGTGGGTTGAGCGGCTCTCCAGCTCACTCGCAGATTGTCGATGCCTACCGAGTCCCTGCCGGACATCACGTAGCTGTCGCTCGGGTTGGGCGAATCCAGTTGATGGATAGGCGCTTGAAGAGCGTCTGACAATGAGTGCATGGGAAGGCTGGTGTGCCGTGGCCGGATTCGCCGCGGCCGGCGACCTTAACGGTCCGCATAGTTCCTTGCTTGATATCTGGTGCTGCCTGAACAAGGCAGCCTGCCTCCGCGCAGCCACCGTGATGCCCTGTCTGCTGGATGGCCTTACCGATTAACCCCCTTTCTGGACGACCCTGACGCTGCTGGTGGGACCGGCGGTCCCTGTGCCGGCGCCGCCGACGCCCGGACACGCCGCCGCGCCGGCCTACCGCAGCGGCACCCACGGCTCGATCCTGCGCCGGATGCTCGCCGACCTCACCGGGCACCTGCCCGCCCTGTTCGGCGAGCGCCTTCATGCCGCAACTTCCACCGGCGCCTGGTGCAGTTCCGGGCGCTCGACCGGGGCGGTGCCCCGGCCGAGCCGACCGAGTCGGGGTTGTGAAGGACACCGCGGCCGTCTGGCCGGGGCAGACCGTGTGGCGGCAGGCCACCTTCGACACCTGGCGGGGCGTCTACCCGTACCACTGCCACCTGGTCGACCACAGTGCGATGGGCATGATGGCCCAGCTCAGGATCGTCTGACCCGACCGCGCCGCGCTCACCGGCCGGGCCCGCCGGGTCAGGTGGCGCAGCCGCACGGCCCCTCGGCGGTGAGCGTGGCCAACGAGCAGACCGTCACCAGCGGGTAGTACGACCCCATGACGGCCGCAGCGGTCTCCGCCGGGCTGTCCATCGGGACGTTCTGCACGGCATGCGGGAACTGCTCGACCGGCAGCAGATGCCGCAGCAGGACCATGTGCGGGGTCGTCGGGTACGAGACGGAGAAGGGCAGGAAGGTCGTGGTCCCGAGGGCCTCGATGGCCGGCCGCTGCGCCTCGGTGCCGAGGACGTAGGTGTAGTAGCCGTGTCGGTCGAGCCGGGTGTCATCGTTGTAACGGCACCCGTAGCTCGCCGGCCCCTCGGCGAACCGGTTGATCACGACGGGTTTGTACTGTCCACCGAGGTTGGTGCACATCGACCAGTAGCGGACGTCGGTGTTCTGGCGGGGCCAGGCAGCCGGATGGGTGCCGGTGACCGCCCGGGGTGCCCGGCCCCGGATCACCACGACCTGGTCCGCTGCCGGCGGGGTCACCCAGGTGCCGAGATAGGCATTGTCGGGATTGGGGGCGAGGTTTTCCACCTCGGAGGTGCGCACGAACAGCTTCTCGCCGAATTCCGGCGGGTGGCCGGGTCCGCCGGGTCCGCCGGGGTGGCCGGGTCCGGCGGGTCCGCCGGGGTGGCCGGGTCCGCCGGGTCCGCCGGGTCCGCCGGGTCCGCCGGGGTGGCCGCCCGAGTGGCCCGACCCGCCCGCGCCGGATGCCTGCGCCCGCTGTTCCGCTCCGGTGCTGGGTGAGGGGGCCGGCGTGGTCGGCGAGGGGCTCGACTGTGGGGGCGGGGTGTTGGTGGTGCAGGTGGGTAGCGTCTTCGACACGCCGCCCTGGGTCAGGGTCACGGTCGGCAGCACCACCGTCGAGTCGCCGCCGGTGGGCAGGTAGACCCGGAAGATCACCGACGCCTTCGTGCCGGGCAGGGCGTCCTCTCGGGACAACGGCAACCGGTTGCGCAGCCCGGATGTCGCGTCGTGGCTCAGCGTGAGGGTGAACCGGCCGCCGGGCGCTCCGGCCGTCTTCCACGGGTTGACGCTGCCCGGATCGGGCTCGATGAGGTGGTCGGGCAGATTGGAGCTGGCACCGTCGCGGCTGAACCAGGTGGGCTTGTCGTCATAGACGGTGAAGGACGCGTAGCGGGCGTCCGGGAAGACCCCGGAGATGGAGATCTCCAGGTCGGCTGTCACCGGGTAGACGGTCGACCAGTAGGTGGCGACGGCATCCGGCCAGTAGGCATTGAGGCCGGTCACCCCATACTTCGACCCCCATGCGCACTCTGGCATCGTGATCTCTGTGGCGGCCGGGCCCTGGGCGTCGGCGGGAACCGCCATCGCGGGTAGGGCCAGCGCGATCAGTCCGGACGTGAACAGGAGAGCCCGGCAAGCGCTCCGAATCGTTTTTCCCGGCACGGGTATCTTCATGCGATCGACTTGACCACACCCATATTGCAGAAGAGTTAAATCGAGGTCAGGGGCGGGCGTATTCGCGTCGGTTCCGGTCAATTCGGTGCCTTCGCTGACAGATTGTTGCCCGAGTGAACCTTTGTTTTGCACAACGGTGCCGAAATCCTCCCCAAGCGCCGAAATGCGCTACACTCGGGAGGAAAGCGCGTCGATTCTGCGTTGACGTGGCTGTCGTCGGGCGGCGTTGCCGACCCCTTGCGGTGTAAGGGATGCCCGTGCCGTGCGGGCGCGGCCGGAGGGTGTGGGAGTTGCATTCTGCGGCGTCGTGGGATCGCGCGAGGGTGCAGCGTCTCGCCGTGCCGTTCGCGGCGGCCCGACGCGACTTCCGCCAGCGGTCGGCTCGACAGTTGCGTCGCGTTGCCGGATTGTTGGGGCGGAACCTGATGGTCTGCACCCCTTGGGCAAATGTGGCCGGGGCTGGTGATGGGTGGGGTCGGGCGACGATAGTCTGGCGGCGTGGAATGCGTGGATCGTCGCGCCACGGCGGTTACCGATGCGTACGCTTTCGGCCCGCCTCGGTGACCGGATGGCGGGACGGGATCGAAATGATGGCGCCGGCATCGACGGGGTGACCCCCGGAGGGCCCTGGCGGCGTCTGCCGGCCCGGGCCACGGCATCGGTGGCCGCTCCTGGCCGGCGCAGTAAGATCGCGTCAGGTCGATGTCTTGTGGGTGTGGGCGGTCACAGGGGGTCCTGCGTACCACGATGACCACGCGGATCGACGGCGTCGACGCCGCCAACCTGCGCCGGCCGCACGCGGCCGTCGAAGGCCGGCTCGACGATCGGCAAGATCGTCCTCGCCGCTTCTGACCCGCCCGCTTCTGCGCCCCGGCGGGCCCACGCCGTGGTCAGGCCGTGGTCAGGCCGGCCGCCGCGGCAGGGTGAACCGCCAGCGCTCCGCCTCCAGCAGGGGCACGACGCGTTCCACCGCGTCGACGGTCTGACTGCGGTCGCCGCCCCCGTCGTGCAGCAGCACCACGGCCCCCGGGGTGATCCCGTCGCGTAGCCGGCGGACGAGCTCGTCGGTGCCCGGCGGGTCCCAGTCGCCGAGGGCCAGCCGCCAGCCGAGCGGCCGCATGCCCAGGGCGGCGGCCACGGCGGGGGTCCGGCCCCAGGCGCCGTAGGGGGCGCGGAAGTACGGGATCCGCGCCCCCGGGGCGGCACGGCGGATGGCGGCGTCGGCCTCCCGCAGGTCCGCCTCGATCCGTTCGGGTGGTCAGAAGCCCATCTCCTCGTGCCGCATGCTGTGGTTGCCGAGGGTGTGCCCGTCGGCGGCGATCCGGCGCACCACATCGGGGTGGGCGTCGACGTGCTCGCCCCACAGGCAGAACACGGCCTTGATCCGGTGCCGGCGCAGGACGTCGAGTAGCCGCGGCGTGTCGGCGGGGTTCGGCCCGTCGTCGAAGGTGAGGCCGAGCACCCGACCCCCGCCCCGGGCGGTGTCGACGAGGTCGGCGCCCACCCGGGGACGGGGCGCGGGGCCGGATGGCATCGGAGGACGGACGCTCCTATGCCGCGTCAAGTGCTTCGGTTGGGGTTTCGAGGCGTCGGTAGAGCTCTCGGGCGACGTAGCGTTTGAGGCAGCGTTTGATCT
>NZ_JBHUVA010000037.1:0-59752 GCF_042670805.1 Micromonospora sp. NPDC057141
GGCACCCGCATACCGCGTCAGGCCGCCGAGGTGCGCACCAGCGTGCGGATCTGGCGCAGCAACACCGACAGCGCGGCGAGGTCCGCCCGCGACTCGTCGAACTCCCCCATCGCCCGCCGGGCCCGGTGGATCGACGTCGCGTTGGACTGTTCCCACTGCTGCACCCGCTCCAGCGGCGGCAACGAGTCCGGCGTGGAGCCGAGCACCTCCGCGGTGAGCGCGGCCAGCGCGGCGTACAGGTCGTAGCGCAGCGCCATCCGGGCCAGGGTCTGCCAGCGGTCCGCCCGGGGCAACAGGGAGATCTTCGACAGCAGCGAGTCGACCCGGAACCGGTCGGAGAGCACGAAGTAGACCGAAGCCACCTCGCCGACGTCCCGCCCGCTGGTCGCCGCCGTCTCCACCACGTCCAGCAGGCCGAAGCTGTACATCAGCCGGGTCGCCTGCTCGGCCAGCCCCCGCGGCAGCCCTCGCGAGGTCATCGCGTCGATGTAGGCGGCGATGCCCTCCCGCTCGCCGCCGTAGAAGAGGTGCTCCAGGCCGGGCAGCAGACGGGCCACCCCGTCGCGCAGCCGGGCGATCTCCGCCGGCACGTCCAGCGGCGAACGCCGGTTGGTCACCAGCCAGCGCACCGCCCGGTCGAGCAGCCGCCGGGTGTCCAGGTAGACCGCGGTCTGCAACTCCGGATCGACCCTGTTGTCGAGCGCCTCGACCGCGTCCCACAGCTCGCGCAGCCCGAACACCTCGCGGACCACCACGTACGCCCGGATCACGTCCGCCGCCGACGCCGCCGTCTCCTCGACCACCCGGAAGACGAACGTGATGCCGCCCCGGTTGATCGCCTCGTTCACCAGCACGGTCGTGACGATGTCGCGGCGCAGCCGGTGCTGACCCATCCGGTCGGCGAACCGATCGCGCATCGGCGTCGGGAAGTAGTTGACCAGGACGTCGGTCGCCCACTCCTCGTCCGCGAGCCCTTCGGCCAGGATCTCCCGCTCCAGCACGATCTTCACGTACGCGAGCAGCACCGCGAACTCCGGCGCGGTCAGCCCGGTCTCGGTGCGGGCCGCCAGCTCCTCGTCCGGCGGCAGCGCCTCCAGCGCCCGGTTCAGCGCGCCCGAGCGCTCCAACTCGTTGATCATCCGGCGGTGCACCGGGAGCAGCGAGGCGGCCTGGGCCTGCGAGTTGTTGATCGCGCGGGCCTGGTCGTAGTTGTCGCGCAGCACCAACTGGGCGACCTCGTCGGTCATCCCGGCCAGCAGCTCGTCGCGCTCCGGCACGGTCAGCTCCCCGTCGGCGACCGCCGTGTTGAGCAGGATCTTGATGTTCACCTCGTGGTCGGAGCAGTCCACCCCGGCCGCGTTGTCGATGAAGTCGGTGTAGATCCGCCCGCCCGCGAGGGCGTACTCGATCCGGCCGAGCTGGGTGCAGCCCAGGTTGCCGCCCTCGCCGACCACCCGGCAGCGCAGGCTCCGGCCGTCGACCCGGATCGCGTCGTTGGACTTGTCGCCCACCTCCGCGTTGGTCTGGCTGGCCGCCTTCACGTACGTGCCGATGCCCCCGTTGAAGAACAGGTCCACCGGGGCCGTCAGGATCGCCTTCATCAGCTCCTGCGGCGAGAGCTGGGTGACGTCGTCGTCCAGCCCGAGCACGGCGCGGACCTGCGGCGACACCGGCACCGACTTCGCGGCACGCGGGTACACCCCGCCCCCGTCGGAGATCAGCTTCTCGTCGTAGTCCTCCCAGGACGACCGGGGCAGGTCGAACAGCCGCCTCCGCTCGGCGTACGAGGTGGCGGCGTCCGGGTCCGGGTCGAGGAAGATGTGCCGGTGGTCGAACGCGGCCACCAACCGGACGTGCTCGCTGAGCAGCATCCCGTTGCCGAACACGTCGCCGGACATGTCGCCGACGCCCACCACCGTGAAGTCCTGGGTCTGGGTGTCGTGCCCCAGCTCCCGGAAGTGCCGCTTCACCGACTCCCAGGCACCCCGGGCGGTGATGCCCATCTTCTTGTGGTCGTACCCGGCCGAGCCGCCCGAGGCGAACGCGTCGCCCAGCCAGAACTGGTGCCCAGCCGAGATCTCGTTGGCGATGTCGGAGAACGTCGCCGTGCCCTTGTCCGCCGCCACCACCAGGTACGGGTCGTCCGGGTCGTGCCGGACCACGTCCTCCGGCGGCACGATCTCACCGGCGACGATGTTGTCGGTGACGTCGAGCATCGCGCCGACGAACTCCTGGTAGCAGGCGACCGCCTCGTCCCGGTCCCCCGGCTTCTGCTTGAGCACGAAGCCGCCCTTCGCGCCCACCGGCACGATCACGGCGTTCTTCACCATCTGCGCCTTGACCAGGCCGAGCACCTCCGTGCGGAAGTCCTCCCGCCGGTCGGACCAGCGCAGCCCGCCCCGGGCCACCGGCCCGTACCGCAGGTGCACGCCCTCGAAGCGGGGCGAGTAGACGAAGATCTCGAACCGCGGGCGCGGGGCCGGCAGGTCCGGAATGGCCTGCGGGTCCAGCTTGAACGCCACGTACGGCTTCGGCCGGCCGCCGACCGGCCTGGCGTAGAAGCTGGTGCGCAGGGTGGCCTGGATCAGCGTGAGGTAGGACCGCAGGATGCGGTCCTGGTCGAGGCTGGCCACGTCGTCCAGCGCCGCCTTGATCGCCGTTACCAGCTCGCCACCGCGCTCGCGGCGCTGCTCGACGCTCGCCTCGCCGGGGGCGAACCGCACCTCGAACAGCTCCACCAGCAGCGCGGCGATCCTCGGGTACGCGATGAAGGTCTGCTCCATGTAGTCCTGCGAGAAGACCGTGCCGGTCTGCCGCAGGTACTTCGCGTACGCCCGCAGCACCACCACCTGCCGCCAGGTGAGCCCGCCGCGCAGCACCAGCTCGTTGAAGCTGTCCACCTCGGCCTCGCCCCGCCACGCCGCCGCGAAGGCGTTCTCCACGTGCGGGCGCACCTCGGCCAGCTCCTGGTGGCCCTCGGGCAGGCGCAGCCCGAAGTCGTACAGCCAGATCCCCCCGTCGACGCGCTCCACCTCGTACGGGTGCTCGTCGACCACCTTCACGCCGAGCGAGTGCAGCACGGGCAGCACGGCGGAGAGCATCATCGGCTCGCCGTACCGGTAGACCTTGAACCGCACGTCCATCGTCTCGGCGACGTCGACGTCGACGTCGGCGTCCCGGCCGGCGCCGCCAGCGCGCGGGGCGAGCTGCTTGCGGAACAGGTGCATCTCCAGCTGGCCGGGCTCCTCCAGCAGCTCCAGCTTCGCCAGGTCCTTCATCGCCTCGTACGGCGTGTGCCCGTCCTTGTAGCCCTCCGGGAACGCGTCGGCGTACCGGCTGAACAGGTGCTTGGCCTGCTCGTCGCCGAGCTTGCGCTCCAGCACGAGGCGGTAGTCGTCGTCCCACAGCCGGGTCGCGTCGGCCAGCTCCTCGGCGAGCAGGTCCGCGTCGATGTCCCCCGGCGGGCGGGTCGGGTCCGTACGCACGATGAAGTGCACCCGGGCCAGCATCGACTCGGTGACCCGGGTGGTGTAGTCCACCCCGACGCCGTTCAGCTCGCGCAGCAGGATGTCCTGCATGCGCAGCCGGTTCTGGGTGGTGAACCGGTCCCGGGGCAGGTAGATCAGGCAGGAGATGAACCGCCCGTACGCGTCGCGGCGCAGGAACACCCGCAGCTGCCGGCGGCCCGCCATGCGCAGCACGCCGATCACCGCGTGGTACAGGTCCTCGGTCTTGATCTGGAACAGCTCGTCGCGCGGGTACGTCTCCAGGATCTGGAGCAGGTCCTTGCCGGAGTGGCTGCGCTGGCTCAGGCCCGAGCGGTCCAGCACCTCGGCCACCTTGCGGCGCACCACCGGCAGCTCCCGGACGCTGGTCCGGTACGCCGCCGTGGAGAACAGCCCGAGGAACCGCCGCTCGCCGACCACCTGGCCGGCGTCGTCGAAGACCTTGAAACCGATGTAGTCCAGGTACGCCGACCGGTGCACGGTGGCCCGGGAGTTCGCCTTCGTGATGATCAGCAGGCGCTTCTCCAGCACCTTCTCGTGCGCCTCGGTCGTCATCGACGACAACGCCCGCGCCTCCGGCGAGTCCGACCGCAGGATGCCCAGGCCCGTGCCGAGCACCGCCTCCAGCGCCGGCCCCTCGCCGCCGGGGGCGTCGACCAGCCGGTACTCCCGGTAACCGAGGAAGGTGAAGTGGTCGTGGGCCAGCCAGCGCAGCAGCTCCACCGAGTCCGTGATGTCCTTCTCGGGCACCGGCGGGCGGCTGTCGGAGGTGCGGACGGTGGCCAGCTCGTCAGCCAGGGTCAGGGCCCGCTGGCGCATCCTCGGCCAGTCCTCCACCGCCTCCCGCACGTCGGTGAGCACCCGCTGCAACTCGCGACGCAGCTTCTCCCGCTCGACGGCGTCGCGGACCGGATCGATCTCGATCCGCATCCAGCTCTCGACCAGGTCCCCGTCGATCGAGTCGTCGGGCTCCACGTCGGCGGCGACCTCGACGAGGCGGCCCAGCGGCTCGCGGCGGACCACCACCAGCGGGTGGACCAGCAGGTGCACGTCGAGGTGGTGGGCGTTGAGCAGGGCGGTCACCGAGTCGACCAGGAACGGCATGTCGTCGATGACGATCTCGATCACCGTGTGGTGCTGGTCGGCGTCCGGCTCGTGGATGCGCAGCTTCAGCTCGCCCGGCACCCGCTGCTGGGCGAGGTCCCGGTGCGCGCGGGCCGCGTCGAGCATCTCCTCGGCGGTGAACCCGATCAGCTCCTCGTCCGGGGCGAACCGCCAGAAGCGGCTGACCAGTGTCGCCGCGTCGTGGTCGTCCCCGGCGAGCGCGACAGCCTGGGCGACCAGGCGCTCGGCGTTCGGGACCGGCTCGTCGAGCTCGGCATCCTCGACGTCGTCGGCCAGCGCCTCCGCGGGCAGCCCGAGGTCGTAGAGGGTGTCGATGCTCGAACCGGTCATCCCGGTCACGCCTGTGTCGAGCCGGCCGAAGCCGTCCCCGTCGGTTGCCGAATCGAAACTGTCGTCCCGGCCGGTGTCATCCTGCCGGAGGTCGGGTCCCGGTTTGATCGCCGGACGCCGGTCCATCGGTGCCACTCCCCTCGACCCACCGCGTTGTGGGTCACTCTGCCGCTCAGCCTAGGCCCTGCCGAATCGTGCCCTCGGTCGGACCTGTCGGCGGAACGAGCGGTTCGGCACTCCGTCCTTTCACCGTGCAGAATCCTGGTAGCCGCCGGGGAATACCCCGGCGAGCAATGTTCATCACCTCCCCGGGGCACGTCTTCCCGCACGTGGCGGGCTCGGCGGGACAGTGCGCGGGGCGGCACCGTACTACCGTGACGGGCAGTCGGAAATCCGGAGGGACCGCCCGCATGCACCTGACGTACCCGACCCGCCGCGCCCGCGTCCGCGCCCGACGACCGCTCGCGGCGCTCGCGGCCACCGTGCTGGCCGTCGGCGCGCTGGTCGGCTGCTCGTCCGACGACGGACCGGAGTCGACCGTCGACGCCTTCCTGTCCGGTTGGGGCAAGGGTGACCTGCAGGCCGTCGGCTTCGTCACCCCGGCCGGGCTGAAGGTCCCCGCCGCCGACGTGACGCGTCAGCTCCGCGAACTCTCCGGCGAACTGGCCGACACCCCGCCGACCCTCCGTCGCGTCGGCGACCCGAGGGTCGACGCGAACGTCGCGACCGCCGGGGTCCGGGTGGCGTGGGCCCTGCCGGGCGGCACCCGCTGGGAGTACGACCGGCAGGTGCGGCTCACCACAGGCGACGACGGGAAGTGGCGGGTGATCTGGGAGCCGCAGGTGGTGCACGAGCAGCTCACCGACGGCGACCGGCTCGCGCTGCGCCGCGACGCCGCGCCCCGGGCCGGGGTGCTCGACGGCGCGGGCGAGCCGATCGTGACGCCCCGACCCGTGGTTCGCGTCGGGCTGCAACCGAGCGAGGTCGCCGACGTGCAGGCCGTGTCGCGGCAGCTCGACGCCGCGTTCCGGGCGATCCGGCCGGCCATCACCCCGCCGGTCGACCTCTCCGACCTGCCCGAGCGCCTCGCCGACGCCGACCCGGGCGCGTTCGTCGAGGTGGTGACGCTGCGCGACGAGGCGTACCGGCAGATCCGGTCCCGCGTCTACGACCTGCCCGGCACGAAGTTCCGGGCCGAGAAGCTCGACCTGGCCCCGACCCGGGAGTTCGCCCGGGCGCTGCTCGGCTCGGTCGACCAGGCCCAGGCCGACGACCTGGCCGCCCACCCCGACCGCTACCGGCAGGGCGACCTCGTCGGCCACGGCGGTCTCCAGGGCCGGCACGACGAACGGCTGCGCGGCACGCCGGGGCTCACCGTGATCAGCGAGCGGGCGGGGCCGGACGGCACCGTCGCGCCGACCGGCACGGAGCTGTTCCGGCAGGAGCCGACGCCCGGTCAGGCGGTGCGGACCACCCTCGACGTGGCCACCCAGAACGCCGCCGACGCCGCCCTACGCGGCGAGAAGCGACGCTCCGCCCTGGTGGCGGTGCGGGTCGGCGACGGCGCGGTGCTGGCCGCCGCGAACGGCCCGGGCGCCCCCGGCGAGAACCTCGCGTTCACCGCCCAGGTGCCGCCCGGCTCAACGTTCAAGATGGTCAGCGCCCTCGGCCTGCTGGACCGGGGCGCGGTCACCCTGGACGGCCCGGTCGCCTGCCCGAAGACGTTCACCGTGGACGGCCGGTCGTTCAAGAACTCCGACAGCTTCGCCCTCGGCACGGTGCCGTTCCGCACCGACTTCGCGAAGTCCTGCAACACGGCCTTCGCCGCGCTCGCCCCGAAGCTCGGCCCCGACGGCCTCGCCCAGACCGGCCGGGCCCTCGGCCTGGAGGCCGAGTGGGATCTCGGCCTGGACGCGTTCACCGGCAAGGTCTCCGCCAACGGCTCCCCGGCCGAGCAGGCCGCCGCCGCGTTCGGTCAGGGCACCACCGTGGTCAGCCCGCTGGCCATGGCCGCCGCCACCGCCGCCATCGCCCGGGGCCGCTGGGAGCAGCCGAAGCTGGTCGTCGACCCGGCCCCGGCCCAGGCCGCGCCCGCCGGGCCGCAGCTCAAGCCGGAGTCGGTCGAGCCGCTGCGCACGATGATGCGCGAGGTGGTCACCGCCGGCACCGCCACCACCCTGAAGGATGCCCCCGGCGGGCCGGTGTACGGCAAGACCGGCACCGCCGAATACGACGACGACCCCGCGCACACCCACGCCTGGTTCGTCGGCTGGCAGGGCGACGTGGCGTTCGCGGTTTTCGTGGAGCGGGGCGGGTCGAGCGGGTCGAGCGCGGTCCCGATCGCCGAGCGCTTCCTGCGCGCCCTGGCCGCCTCCTGACGGCCGCCCAGGCCCAGGCCGGGGCCGGGTTGTCGTGTCGGCGCATGGGGGCATCCCGCTGCCCGGATACCGCTGTGTCGCCGACATGACGGCGGCTCGCACCGGCTCGCGGCGGGCCGGTGGCCCCAGCGGCCGGAGGGCCCTCGGTCAGGCGATGCCGGCCGCCGGCCGGGGCGGGCCGTCCTCGGAGGCCGGCGGGGCGTCGCCCGGAGCCGCCCCGGTGACCCGGCGCAGCAGGCCCGGCCCGGCCGAGGCGGGCGGCCCGACGGGCTCCAGCAGCTGGGCGGTCCCGGCGGGGCTCGGCGGGGAGCCAGCCACGAGACCGGCATCGCCCGGCGGGGAGCCAGCCACGAGACCGGCATCGCCCACCGGCCCGGCCGGTGCCCCCGGCCCGTCCACGGTCTCGTCCGCCCCAGCTGGGTCCGTCGGTGCACCAGCGGCGACCAGCGGACCAGCCGCAGCGCCGCTCGGGCCGGCCGAACGGGTGGGCATGCGTCGGGGCTTCGGAGCGGCCGGAGGCAGGCTGGGCGCCGGGGGCGCCGGGAGCAGGCGGGGCGGCACCGCGCTCGGGGCGGTCACCGGGGCCAGCCCGGCCACCACCGTGTTGACGATCTCGGCGGCGTACGCGCCGTCGGCGTCGTAGTCAGGGTCGAAGACGGTCAGCTCCATGCCGAGGCAGTGCGGGGTGTCGACCAGGCCGGCGAGCAGGATCTCCAGCTCGGCGAAGGCGATGCCGCCCGCATCCGGGGCGTCGACCGCCGGCATCACCGCCGGGTCGAGCACGTCCACGTCGACGTGCACCCAGTAGCCCGCGCAGTCGGCCAACTCCTCGTGGGCCCACTGGGCGGTGCGGGCCGCGCCCTCGGCGCGCAGCGCCGGCACCGGCCGGGTGGTGATCCCGGCGGCCTGGAGGTCGAGGCGGTACTCGTCCTGGGCCCGGATGCCGAGGACCACCACGTCGATGTCGCGGAAGTAGGGCCGCCGCCCCTCGATCGCGGCCAGGTCGGCCTGCCCCCGGCCGGTGACCAGCGCCAGGTCCTCCCCCGCCGCCGCGCCGACGTACGAGGCGTTGCCGGGGTGCCGGAAGTCGGAGTGGCCGTCGACGAAGACCAGCCCGATCCGCCCGCCGACCGCCTCGCCGAGGCGGTGCATGGCCAGCGCCGAGCCGAGCAGGATCGAGCAGTCCCCACCCAGGACGAGGGGGAACTCCCCCCGGTCGATGATCGCCCCGATCCGGTCGGCCAGCGCCGCCGAGTACGCGGCGATCTCCGGGGCGTGGCAGACGCCGTCGCCGGGGCGCCAGTCGCCCGGGTCGTACCGGGGCGGGGTGAGACAGCCGGCGTCGCGCGCCCGCAGCCGGGCGAGCAGGCCCTGGTCGCGCAGCGCTCCCGGGGCCTTGGCGCAGCCGGGGACGGCGGTGGGGGTGGGCGGGCGCAGCCCGAGGTTGGACGGCGCGTCGAGGACGGCGATCCGGCGCATCATGGGCTCCCGTCCTCGTGGGTGGGGCGGGCCGGCGAACGCCGGCCCGCGCTGGCGTACGGCGAAACTCAGAACAGTGCGCTGGCCAGGGCCCGGCGGGCGGAGGCGACGGCGGGGTCGTCCTGGCCTGCGACGGTGAACAGGCCGACCAGGTGCTGGCGTACTTTCTCCCGGTCGTCACCGGCGGTGCGGCGGACCAGGCCGACCAGGCGCGCGTACGCCTGCTCGGCCATGCCGCTGAGCACCTCGACGTCGGCGGCGAGCAGCTGGGCGGAGACGTCGTCGGGGTTGGCCTGGGCGGCGGCGAGAGCCGCGCCGGGGTCGGCGCCGGCGACCCGGCGGGCCAGCCCGACCTGGGCCAGGCCGGCTTCGGCTGCGGCGTCCGCCGGCGACTCGGCGAGGATCTTCTTGTACGCCTGCTCGGCGGCGTCCAGGTCGCCGCTCATCAGGGCGTCGTCGGCCTCGTCGAGGCGGGGGTCCTCCGGCTCGGCGACGCTGACGCCACCGGCCTTGAGCACCGCGCCGATCCACTGCCGAAGCTGAGCCTCGGGGACCACCCCGGAGAACGCGTCGACGGGGCGGCCACCGACCACGGCGTAGACGGTGGGGATCCCCTGCACCTGGAACATCTGAGCGATCCGGGGGTTGTCCTGGACGTCGATGCGGGCCAGCGCCCACGCGCCGCCACCCTCGGCCGCCAGCCGCTCCAGCACGGGGGCGAACTCGTCGCTCTCCGGGTAGCCGGCCGCGCCGAAGAAGACCACGACGGGCATGGTGGTGGACCGTTCGAGCACCTCGGCCTGGAGGTTGGCCTCTGTCACGTCGATCACGGAACCGCCGCCGGCAGCGGCCGGCAGACCGGAGGACGGACCGGCCTGGGCCGGTGTGCTGGGACGGGTGGAGGCCGGTGCGGTGCTGCGCAGTGCGCTGAGGTCGACCGCGCCGCGGGTGAAGATCGACGAGGTGATCCGTGGGTCGCTCATGGTTATCTAGTCTCGCACGTGTCCCGCCGAACTCAGATCAACCGCGACGGCGACAGTTGCGACTCTCACCCCTGCTCCTGCCTGCAAGGAAGGGCCCCTTCCTAACGCTTTCCGTATAGGAAGGGGCCCTTCCTGACACCCTCAGAAGCGGGCGGGTTCGCGGTAGGTGCCCCATTCGGCGCGCAGGGCGTCGCAGATCTCGCCGAGGGTGGCCTCGGCGCGGACGGCGTCGAGCATGGCCGGGATCATGTTCTCGCCGGTGCGGCCCACCTCGACCATCCGGGTCACCGCCGTGCGCGCCGCCGCCTCGTCGCGGGCCGCCTTGCGCTCGGCGAGCACCCGGCGCTGCTCCACCTCGACCTCGTGCGAGATGCGCAGGATCTCCAGGTCCTTGGCGATGGTGCCGGTGTGGCAGTTGACGCCGACGATCCGCTTGTCGCCCTTCTCCAGGGCCTGCTGGTAGACGAAGGCCGACTCGGCGATGTGCCCGGTGAACCAGCCGTCCTCGATGCCGCGCAGGATGCCGGAGGTCATCGGGCCGATCTGGTGCGGGCCCTCGCCGCCGAGCTGCCGGATCCGGGCGAAGATCGCCTCCGCCTCCGCCTCGATCTTGTCGGTCAACGCCTCGACGTACCAGGAGCCGCCGAGCGGGTCGGCCACGTTCACCACCCCGGTCTCCTCCATCAGCACCTGCTGGGTACGCAGGGCGATCTCGGCCGATTCGTCGGTGGGCAGGGCGAGGGTCTCGTCGAGGGCGTTGGTGTGCAGCGAGTTCGTCCCGCCGAGCACGGCGGCGAGCGCCTCGACGGCGGTGCGTACGACGTTGTTCACCGGCTGCTGGGCGGTCAGCGACACCCCGGCGGTCTGGGTGTGGAACCGCAGCCACAGGGCCTTCTCGCTGGTCGCCCCGTAGACGTCGCGCAGCCAGCGGGCCCAGATCCGGCGGGCGGCCCGGAACTTGGCGATCTCCTCGAAGAAGTCCACGTGCGAGTCGAAGAAAAAGCTCAACCCGGGGGCGAAGACGTTGACGTCCAACCCGCGCGACAGCCCCAGCTCGACGTAGCCGAACCCGTCGGCCAGCGTGTATGCCAACTCCTGCGCGGCGGTCGACCCGGCCTCGCGGATGTGGTAGCCGGAGACCGACAGCGGCTTGTAGCGCGGGATCTCGCGCGCGCAGTATTCCATCAGGTCGCCGATGAGGCGCAGGTGCGGCTCGGGGTCGAACAGCCACTCCTTCTGCGCGATGTACTCCTTGAAGATGTCCGTCTGGAGCGTGCCGTCCAGGGTGGACAGGTCGGCGCCCTGCCGCTCGGCGGCGACGAGATACATGCAGAACACCGGCACGGCCGGGCCGGAGATGGTCATGGAGGTGGTGACGCCGGCCAGGTCGATGCCGTCGAAGAGCACCTCCATGTCGGCGGCCGAGTCGACGGCCACCCCGCAGTGCCCGACCTCGCCGAGGGCCTGCGGGTCGTCGGAGTCGCGGCCCATCAGCGTCGGCATGTCGAACGCCACGGAGAGCCCGCCGCCGCCCGCGCCGAGGATCATCTTGTAGCGCTCGTTGGTCTGCCGGGCGCTGCCGAAGCCGGCGAACTGCCGGATCGTCCAGGTCCGCCCCCGGTAGCCGGTCGGATACAACCCCCGGGTGTACGGGAACTCGCCCGGCCAGCCGATCCGCTCGAAGCCGGGGTACGCGCCGCCCTCGGGCGGCCCGTAGACCGGTTCCACGGGCGTCCCGGAGAGCGTGGTGAAGTCGGCGTTCCGTTTCCGCGCGGCGTCGTAGCGGGCCTGCCAGCGTGCCCGTCCGGCGGCGATCTCGTCGGCGTCCATGCGCAGGGCTCCTCCTCGAGTCCTCGTCCGAAGACCGAGTGTAGAACCTGAGCCTGAACGATCGCTAAGGAAGTTCATACCGACGGGTAACCGGGTCAGGCCGGCGGCGTCGCGGGATCGCCGAGCGCCACGTCGTCCACCCGGATGTTGATCTCGTCGACCCGCAGCCCGTACGCCTCGACGGCCCGGGTCACCGCCGCCCGGACCTCGTCGGTGACCTGCGGCACCGGCAGGCCGGCCTCGATCACGATGACCAGGTTGACCACGGCCGCCCCGTTCGTGACGTGCGCCGAGCACCCGCGCCGGGCATCGCCGACCTGGTCCAGGCCGACCCTGTCGAGTACGGCGTTGAAGAACCGGGCCACGTCGCCGCCCAGCTCGGCCACCCCGGGGACGGACTTCGCGGCGGCCACCGCGATCTTCTCCACCACCTCGTCCGAGACGTGGGTGGTCCCGCCCGCCACCGCGTCCGGTGTCACCGACAGCTCCTGCGTCGCCTCGTCAGCCATGCTCTCCCCCAGTACGCTCGCACCGCCCCACGGTGCCGTGGAGCGGTGCGAGCGTACTAGGTGGACGGCGCGCTCAGGAGCCGATCTGCGCCAGCAGCTCGTCGGCGGCGGCGTACGGGTCGAGCGACCCCTCGGCCACCTTCGCGGCGAGCGCCGGCAGCTCCGTACCGTCGTGAAGCGAGCCGATGCGGGCCCGCAGCGCGCCCAGCGTGATCGCCTCGATCTCGGCGGCGGCCCGTGCCTGCCGGCGGCGGCGCAGCTCGTCGTGCTTGACCAACCAGTCGCGGTGCTTGTCGATCGCGGCGGCGATGTCGTCGATCCCCTCGCCCCGCGCGGCGACCGACCGGACCACCTGGGGTCGCCACTCACCGGGCCCCCGCTCGCCCAGGGCGATCATGCCCTGGATGTCGCGGACGGTGGCGTCGGCGCCGTCGCGGTCGGCCTTGTTCACCACGAAGACGTCGGCGATCTCCAGGATGCCGGCCTTGACCGCCTGGATCGCGTCGCCCATGCCCGGGGCGAGCAGCACCAGCGTGGTGTCGGCCAGCGAGGCGACCTCCACCTCGGCCTGCCCGACGCCGACGGTCTCCACCAGCACCACGTCGCAGCCGGCGCCCTCCAGCACCCGCACCGCCTGCGGCGTCGCCGCCGACAGGCCGCCGAGGTGGCCCCGGCTGGACATCGACCGGATGTAGACGCCCGGATCGGTGGCGTGGTCCTGCATCCGGACCCGGTCGCCGAGGATCGCCCCGCCGGTGAACGGGCTGGACGGGTCGACGGCCAGCACCCCGACCCGGTGCCCGCGCGAGCGCAGCGCCCGGACCAGCTCGTTGGTGGTGGTCGACTTGCCCACCCCGGGGGAGCCGGTCAGCCCGACCACCTGGGCCTGCCCCGCGTACGGTGCGAGGGCCGCAGCGACCTGCGGCAGCACCTCGTCGCCGGACTCGACCAGGGTGATCAGCCGGGCCACGGCGCGCGGGTCACCGGCGCGGGCCCGCTCCACGAGCATCGGCACGTCCCGGCTGCGGCGCACCGACGGCACGCCGACGGCCGGCACCTGCTCGACGGCTCCGCTCACCGTGCCATCTTCGTTCGCGACTGCGGGGCTCGCACACCCCGCTCACTCCTCACGCTCACTGCTGCTCGGCGGGGTTGGGGACGTGGATGATCAGGGCGTCGCCCTGGCCGCCGCCGCCGCAGAGCGCCGCCGCGCCGGTGCCGCCGCCGCGCCGCTTGAGCTCCATAGCGAGGGTGAGCACCAGCCGGGCCCCGGACATGCCGATCGGGTGGCCGAGCGCGATCGCGCCGCCGTTGACGTTCACCCTGTCGTCGCCGATGCCCAGGTCCCGCATGGACTGGATGCCGACCGCGGCGAACGCCTCGTTGATCTCGATGAGGTCGAGGTCCGCCACGCTCAGACCGCCCTTGCGCAGGGCGTGGTTGATCGCGTTGGAGGGCTGCGAGTGCAGCGAGTTGTCCGGGCCCGCCACGTTGCCGTGCGCGCCGATCTCGGCCAGCCAGGTCAGCCCCAGCTCCTTGGCCTTGGCCTTGCTCATCACGACGACGGCCGCGGCCCCGTCGGAGATCGGCGAGGCGCTGCCGGCGGTGATCGTGCCATCCGAGGTGAACGCGGGGCGCAGCCGGCCCAGCGACTCGACGGTGGTGTCCGGGCGGATGCCCTCGTCCTCGCTGACCACCACCGGGTCGCCCTTGCGCTGCGGGATGACCACCGGGGTGATCTCGTCGGCGAAGTGCCCGTTCTTCTGCGCGGCGGCGGCCCGCTGGTGACTGGCGGCCGAGAAGGCGTCCTGCTCGGTGCGGGTGATGCCGTGCCGCGCGCCGAGCCGCTCGGTGGACTCGCCCATCGAGCAGCAGTCCCAGGCGTCGCTCAGCCCGTCGTGGGCCATGTGGTCCTTGACCGTCACGTCGCCGTACTTGTAGCCGACGCGCTGACCGAGCAGCAGGTGCGGGGCGTTGGTCATCGACTCCATGCCGCCGGCCACCACGACGTCGAACTCGCCGGCCCGGATCAGCTGGTCGGCCAGGGCGATCGCGTCCAGGCCGGAGAGGCAGACCTTGTTGATCGTCAGCGCCGGCACGGACATCGGGATGCCCGCCTCGACGGCGGCCTGCCGGGCCGGGATCTGCCCGGTGCCGGCCTGCAGCACCTGGCCCATGATGACGTACTGCACCTGCTCGGGGGCCACCCCGGCGCGCTCCAGCGCGGCCTTGATCGCCACGCCGCCGAGCTTGGTGGCGGGGAGGTCCTTGAGGTTGCCGAGCAGGCGCCCCATCGGGGTCCGCGCGCCGCTGACGATCACCGAAGCCATGTGCCTGCCTCCGAGGGGGGATGCCGAGCTGTAAACCTTAACGATTGTTCGGTTCTACGGGTGTTCGGTCAGACTAACGCCATGGCTGAGAACTCCCCCGTCGAGCCCGCTGCCGACTTCGTCACAGACATCGGCCTGCGCCGCATCGACCACGTCGGGATCGCCGTCGCCGACCTCGACGCCGCGATCGACTTCTATCAGCGCACCTTCGGGATGCGTTGCGTGCACACCGAGACCAACACCGAGCAGGGCGTCCGCGAGGCGATGCTGGCGGTCGGGCCGACCACCGAGGGCGGCTGCGTGCAACTGCTCGCCCCGCTCACCCCGGAGTCGACCATCGCCAAGTTCCTCGACCGCAACGGGCCCGGCGTGCAGCAGGTGGCGTACACGGTGGCCGACGTCGACGCGGCGTGCACGGCACTGCGCGAGCGCGGCCTGCGACTCCTCTACGAGACCCCCCGCCGGGGCACCGCGGACTCCCGGATCAACTTCGTCCACCCGAAGGACGCGGGCGGCGTCCTCGTCGAACTGGTCGAGCCTGCGCACCGGTGAGAAAGGAGGGGCACCTGTTAACCACCCCGCGCGTCGGCCGATGCGGTTTCTCACAGAGCCCTTTCCGCCTTAGCTACCGTTCAGTAACGTCCGCCCGGCAGGGACGCGACCGGTCGGATGCCGACATGGCGGCCGGAACGCGCCGGTGCCGACGATGGCAGCACCCAGGCCGCGACAGCCGCCGGGCGAACCGCCGGCGGCCCGGCGCGGGTGCGGACGAACGGGAGGTCACCGTGCAGGACATCCTCGAAGCGATCATGGCGGCGGAGGGCTCCGACCGACCCGAGCGGCGGCTCGCCGGCCTCGCCGGGCTGCCCGTACCCGAGAGCTACCAGGGCGTGGTGGTGCGGGCCGACGAGACCCGGATGTTCGAGGGCCTGGCCACTCGGGACAAGGACCCGCGCAGGTCGCTGCACGTCCAGGAGGTGCCGACCCCCGAACTCGGGCCCGGCGAGGCGCTGATCGCGGTCATGGCCAGCGCGATCAACTACAACACCGTCTGGACCAGCATCTTCGAGCCGGTCCCCACGTTCACGTTCCTCCGGCGGTACGGCCGACTCTCCGCGCTCACCGCCCGGCACGACCTGCCGTACCACGTGGTGGGGTCGGACGCGGCCGGCGTGGTGCTGCGCACCGGCCCGGGGGTGACGAAGTGGCGGGCCGGCGACGAGGTGGTGGCGCACTGCCTGTCGGTCGAGTTGGAGGACGCGGCCGGCCACGACGACACCATGCTCGACCCGCAGCAGCGGATCTGGGGCTTCGAGACCAACTTCGGCGGGCTCGCCGAGCTGGCCGTGGTCAAGGCCAACCAGCTGATGCCCAAGCCCCGCCACCTGGCCTGGGAGGAGGCAGCCAGCCCCGGGCTGGTCAACTCCACCGCGTACCGACAGCTCGTGTCGCACCACGGGGCGAACATGAAGCAGGGTGACGTGGTGCTGATCTGGGGCGCGTCGGGCGGCCTCGGCGGGTACGCCACCCAGCTGGCGCTCAACGGCGGCGCGATCCCGGTCTGCGTGGTCTCCTCCCCCGACAAGGCCGAGCTGTGCCGCCGGATGGGCGCCGAGCTGGTCATCGACCGGGCCGCCGAGGGGTTCCGGTTCTGGTCCGACGAGCACACCCAGGACCCGGACGAGTGGCGGCGGTTCGGCGAGCGCATCCGGGAGCTGACCGGCGGCGAGGACCCGGACATCGTCTTCGAGCACCCCGGCCGGGAGACGTTCGGCGCGAGCGTCTACGTCACCCGGCGCGGCGGCACCATCGTCACCTGCGCCTCGACCAGCGGCTACCAGCACCAGTACGACAACCGCTACCTGTGGATGCACCTGAAGCGGATCGTCGGCAGCCACTTCGCCAACTACCGGGAGGCGTGGCAGGCCAACCGCCTCGTGGCGCTCGGCCGGATCCACCCGACGGTGTCGCGGACGTACCCGCTGGAGCAGACCGGCCAGGCCGCGTACGAGGTGCACCGCAACCTGCACCAGGGCAAGGTCGGGGTGCGCTGCCTCGCCCCGACCGACGGCCTCGGCGTCCGGGACCCGCAGCTGCGCGCCCGACACGCCGACGCCATCAACCGGTTCCGCGGCCGCTGACCGCCCCGGGCCGCCGACGAGCCGTCCGGGGGAGGCCCGACCGGGCATCGCGGTGGTCGCGCATTGCCTTTCGACGACAGCCGCCGGTCCCTTTCGCGCGATGCCGGTACGGGTCGACAAGGAAACCGGTACGGGTCGACAAGGGGCCGCGGGTCGCCCCCGTGACCCTTTTCCGCGCGCCCGACCACCCGTCCTCCCGCGCGCCCGGCGACCCGTCTCCCGCGCGCCGGAGCACCCGCCGGGCGGGCCGCCGGACCCGCCCGGGAGCTGCCAAGATCGCCCGCCGATCGGACCCGGCCGACGGTGCCTGTTGACCATGTAGACAGGACACGAAAGCCCCGCACCGCTCTTGCGAAGCACCCCGGGGGGTCTGCGAGTATGTCCCAATGCCCCAGCAGCAGTCCTCCCCTCTTGCGTTCTTCGATAACGCGAACTCGCAGCCAGACTTCACCGTTGGCCTACGCGGATACAACGTCGGGCAGGTCGATGACTTCATCGGTCGGCTGACCGCCGCGCTGACCCAGTCCGAGCAGGCCCGCGCCGAGGCCGAACAGCGGATGAACGACGCCCAGCGTCGGCTCCGTCAGGCCGAGCAGCGCCAGAGCGCGCTGGAGCAGAAGCTCGCCGAGACCAACAAGCAGCTCGAGGAGAACAGCCGGCCGACCCTCTCCGGCCTGGGCACCCGCGTCGAGCAGATCCTGCGGCTGGCCGAGGAGCAGGCCAACGACCACCGCAACGAGGCCAAGCGCGAGTCGGAGGGCATCCTCTCCGCGGCGCGCCTGGAGGCGCGCGAGATCACCGACAAGGCCCGCGCCGAGGCCGCCGCGATGAAGGCCACCGCCGAGCGCGAGGCCGGCAGCGTCCGCACCGCCTCCGAGCGGGAGGCCGCCGAGGTGCGCGTGCAGGCCCGCCGGGAGGCCGACACCCTGCGCGCCGACGCCGAGCGGGAGACCAAGCAGCTGCGCACCGTCACCGCGCACGAGGTCGCCGAGCTGAAGTCGACCGTCGAGCGCGAGGTCGCCACCCTGCGCGCCACCGCCGAGCGGGAGATCACCCAGCAGCGGGCGAAGGCCGCGCGGGAGGCCGAGGAGAAGCGCGCCGAGGCGACCAAGCTCCTCACCGACGCCCGCGACAAGCGCGACAAGGACCTCCAGGCCCTGGAGTTGCAGCTCGCCGAGCGGCGCGAGAAGTCCGAGCGCGAGGAGTCCGAGCGGCACGCCGCGCAGGTCGCCCAGACCCAGAAGCTGGTCGGCGAGGCCGAGCAGCGCGCCCGGGCCGCCCAGGAGCGGGCCAAGGAGATCGAACAGCGCGCCGAGGCCCGCCGGGTCGAGTCCGAGCGCACCGCCCACGACACGGTCGAGAAGGCCAAGGCGCTGTCCGAGAAGACCCTCAACGAGGCCAAGGCCGAGGCGAAGCGGCTGCTCACCGAGGCCCGCACCGAGGCCGACCTGACCACGCAGGCGGCCCGCCGCGAGGTCGAGGACCTCACCCGGCAGAAGGACGCCGTCACCTCGCAGCTCGGCCAGATGCTCTCGGGCCTCGCCGGCATCGTGCCGGGCGTGCCGTCGGCGCAGGCCACGGCGGAGCCTGCGAAGAAGGACGGCAAGGACGAGCGGGTGAGCGCGGAGTCCGCCGGCTGACCGACCGCACGGCCGGGGGCATGGACACGGCGCGGGGTGACACCGGGTGACCGGTGGGACCCCGCGCCGTATGCGTTTCCCACGCTCTGGCACGGGCGCCGGCGACGGCGGTAAGTACCTCCCATCCGGGGCGTCCGTATCGCCCCAGCCGAGCCGGATGCGTGTGAGGATGGGGGCATGTCGCACGGCGAGGAACTGTTCGCTCTCGGCGGGGATGTGACGACGGAGCCCAGCTTCGAGTCCGCTCTGCGGGGGTACGAAAAACGACAGGTCGACCGGTACGTCGCTCGCGCGGAGCACGAGATCACGACACTGGCGGCCGAGCGGGAACAGGCGTACACCCAGATCCACAAGCTGGCCGGCCAGGTCGAGGTGCTGCAACGCGACCTCGCCCAGGTGCGCAAGCAGGTCGGCGTGGTGGACCTGGCCTCGTTCCGGCACCTCGGCCCCAAGGTCGATCAGATCCTCACCCTCGCCATGGAACAGGCCGAGGACATCCTGGTCGCCGCGAACGAGGAGATCGAGGCCCGGCGGGCCGCCGCCGAGCACATCGTCGCCGAGGCCAAGGAGCAGGCCGCCCAGGCGCTCAAGGACTTCGAGATCGCCCTCGCCGCCCGCCGGACCGAGGAGGAGCGGCACAGCGCCGCCCGCCGCGCCGAGGCCGACGCCACGCTGAAGTCGGCCAGGGACGAGTCCGCCCAGCTGCGCGCGGCGGCGAAGGACGAGTCCGCACGGCTGCGCAAGGCCGCCCAGGAGGCCCTGGAGAAGGCCCAGCAGGAGGCCACCCAGCTCCGGGACACCGCAAGGGAGATCCACACCCGGGCCCAGCAGGAGGCGACGAAGCTGCGCGAGGCGGCCAGGGAGGCCCTCGCCAAGGCCCAGCAGGAGGCCACCCAGCTCCGCGAGGCGGCCAAGGAGGTGCACGCCAAGGCCCAGCAGGAGGCCAAGCGGCTCACCGACAACGCCACCGAGGCCGGCCGGGCCACCCACGCCAAGGCGTTGCAGGAGGCCAAGCGGATCACCGACGACGCCGAGGGCGCGGCGAAGGCCACCCGCGACCGGGCCCGGCAGGAGGCCGAGCGGCTCACCGCCCAGGCCACCGAGGCCAGCAAGCGCCAACGCGCCGACACCGAGGCGTACGTGCAGCGGATGCGCACCGAGACCGAGGCGTACGTGCAGCAGGCCCGCGCCCAGACGCAGCAGGAGCTGGGTGCCTGGCGAGCCGGCGTGGAGCAGGAGGTCAACGGCCGGCGGGAGGCCGCCGACCGGGAGCTGGCCCAGCGCAAGGAGACCGCCGAGCGGGAACACTCCCAGCGCCGCGACGAGCTGGACCGGCAGCACGCGGCCCGGCAGAGCGAGCTGGAGCAGCAGCACACCGCCCGACAGACCGAGCTGGAGCAGCAGCACACCGCCCGGCGGGCCGAGATCGAGGACGGCGCCGCGGAGATCCGACGCGCCGCCGAGCAGGACGCCCTCACGATGCGCCGGCAGGCCGAGGAGGAGGCCGCCGAGCTGCTGGGCCGGGCCGAGGCCGACGCGACCGACAAGCGGCGCCGGGCCGACGAGCACGTGGCCGCCTCCCGTCGCCAGTTCGAGGAGTACGCGGCCACGACGCAGCAGCACCTGGCCACCACCCAGCAGCACCTCGCGGCGACCCAGCAGGAGGTCGCCACCGGCCGCCAGCAGCTCGCCCAGGTGACGTTGGAGATCGCCCAGGCCCAGCAGCAGCTGGCCGACCTGCGGCAGGAGACCTGGCAGTCCCGGCAGGAGTCGGACGAGCTCCAGCACCAACTGCTCGACCTGCGACAGCAGCTGGCCGGGGCCCGCCTGTCGTCCAGCGTCCCGGTGAAGGCGACCGCTGACGCGGGTGCGGCGAACGCCACGCCCGCCGACGGTGCCGCGCCGGCCAGGACCCGGCCGGTGGCCGAGCCGGTCACCACGGTGGACGGCGGTACGGCGAGCGCCGGGGTGGACGGCGAGCCGACGGTGGCCGCCGTGCCCGGCGAGGGCGGCCGGGGGGCGACCCCCACGAAGATCACCAGCACCGGCGAGAACGGCAAGCGGCCGACCAAGCCGACGACCGACGAGCGCAGCGCCAGGCCGAGCAAGGTGTCCGTCGAGTCCGAGTGAGACGGGGAGGGCCGGGTGCGGCCGGGTGGCCGGGGCGGCCGCCCGGCAACTACGCTCCTGTCGGCAGGACCCGCGCCTGGCCAGGGTCGTGGGCGGCTGACGACTCTCCGGGCGCACCCGCCGGAGGGCGGAGGAGGTCTCGGTGGCGCACGACGGGCAGGCGGACGGCGAACCGGCGGACCTCGGCGAACCGGGCGACTTCGACCCGCCCGGGGCGCTCGCCGCCGGCTCGGGCCGGTTCGGCGTGCCGGGGCGGCCCCTGCGCCGCAACAGCTTCCTCGTCGGCTTCACCGGCGCGCTCGGCGTGCTGCTGGCGTACGCCGTCTTCCTCGGTGTGCGCAACTCGGCCGGCATCCTGGTGCTGGTCGTCATCGCGCTCTTCCTCGCCGTGGGGCTCAACCCGGCGGTGGTCCGGCTGCGCTCGTGGGGCCTGCCCAACGGGCTGGCCGTCGCGACGGTGACGCTGATCGTGCTGCTGCTGATCTTCGGCGGCCTGGTGGCGCTGGTCCCGCCGGTGGTCACCCAGTCCGGGCAGTTCGTCGAGCAGTTGCCCAGCTACGTCGAGGAGCTGCGCCGCAACAAGGCCGTCAACGACTTCGTCGTGCGGTACGACGTGATGGCGAAGGTGCAGGCCGCGGCGAACGCCGACACGATCGGGCGGGCACTGGGCGGGGTGCTCGGCGGCGCCCAGCTGATCTTCGGCACGGTCTTCCGGGCGCTCACCGTGCTGGTGCTGACGATCTACTTCCTCGCATACTTCGACCGGCTGCGCCGCGTCGGGTACGCGCTGGTGCCCCGCTCCCGCCGGCACCGGGTGCAGCTCATCGGGGACGAGATCCTGGCGAAGGTCGGCGCGTACATGGTGGGCGCGCTGAGCATCGCCGTGCTGGCCGGGGTGACCACCTTCGTGTTCGCGCTGGCCGTCGGGCTGCCGTACCCGTTCGCGCTGGCCGTGGTGGTCGCGGTGACCGACCTGATCCCGCAGATCGGCGCCACCCTCGGCGCGGTGGTGGTGAGCCTGGTCGGCTTCGCCACCGACCTGCCGGTGGGGATCGCCTGCGTCGCGTTCTTCGTGGTCTACCAGCAGGTGGAGAACTACCTGATCTACCCGAAGGTGATGCGCCGCTCGGTCGAGGTCAACGAGGTGGCGGCCCTGCTCGCCGCGCTGCTCGGGGTGTCGCTGATGGGCGTGGTGGGCGCGCTGATCGTGATCCCGACGGTGGCCGCCCTCCAGCTCATCCTGCGCGAGGTGGTGCTGCCCCGCCAGAACGCCCGCTGACCGCAGGCGCCCCGGCTCCGTCGGCGCGGGCGGGCGTGCCCCGGCCCCAGCCAGCGCGGGCGGGCGTGCCCCGGCCCCAGCCAGCGCGGGCGGGCGTGCCCCGGCCCCAGCCAGCGCGGGCGGGCGTGCCCCGGCTCAGTCGGCGGTCCCGGCCTTCGGACCCGGCACCGGGACGTCGGCGAACGAGGCGACCGTCCGGTCGGCGTACGCGCTGACGTCACCGGTCTCCAGCGGGCCGTCCCAGGTGCGCGGCAGGGGCAGCGGGGCGGCCGGGTTGACCCGGCGGACGATCTCGTCGAGCACGGTCTCGGCGTCGCCGACCCACAGGTGCTTCGCGCCGGGCACCCCGACCACCTCGGCCTGCGGCACCGCGGCGAAGCGCCGCCGGGCCTCCTCCGGGCGCAGGTAGTCGTCGAACTCCGGCACCAGGGCGGTCAGCGGCTTGCCCTCCTGCGCCCAGTGGGCGAGGTCGGCGGGGGCGGAGAAGCGCAGCGGCGGGGAGAGCAGGATCGCGCCGGCCACCGCCGGGTCGCAGCCGTACCGCAGGGTCAGGTCGGTGCCGAACGACCAGCCGACCAGCCAGACGTTCGGCAGCTCGGCGAACTCGGCGTACTCGATGGCGGCGGCCACGTCGAAGCGCTCGCCGACCGCGTTGTCGAACGCACCCTCGCTGGTGCCCCGCACGCTGCTGGTGCCGCGCGTGTTGAACCGGAGCACGGCCAGGTCGGCCAGCGCCGGCAGCCGCCAAGCGGCCTTGCGGAAGACGTGGCTGTCCATCATCCCGCCGTGGGTGGGCAGCGGATGCAGGCAGACGAGCGTGCCGGCCGGCTCCCGGTCGACCGGGCGGGCCAGCTCGCCGACGAGGCGCAGGCCGTCGGCGGTGTGCAGCTCGATGTCCTCGCGGTGCCCGGGCAGGATCGAGGACGCGCGGATCGGTGTGCTCACCGTCCCAGTCTCGCGCGTCGCCGCCGGCACCGCCCGCCCGGGCGGAAACAGGGTGATCCAGATCGCTCAGCCGTAGCGGGGCGCGCCCCGGCCGCGCTGGATCCCCGGGCCGCGCCGGTCGCGCGCCCGCCAGCACCCGCTGTGCCAGTGCCGGCGGTCGGTCAGGTCGCCCCGGTCGTCGGCCGGCCAGGCCACCAGATGCGCCACCCCCGGGCGGATCTCCTGGTCGCAACCCGGGCAGCGGTACGTCTTCACCGACGCCCCGCCGCTGATCCCGCGCACCTGCCAGTCGCCGTCGCGCCACTGCTGCACGGTGGGCACCCCGTGGCGGGCCCGGTCGGCATCCAGGTGGGCGTGCTCGTCCCGGCGGGGGCGATTGCGACGGGGGCTCACCTCGTCAAGGTTACGGTCAGTTCCCGGCACCGGACCGGCGAGGTGCGCGCCGTGGCGGCCCGGTCAGCGGCGGGTGTGGTCGCGGAACCCGCGCCCGGTCCTGCGGCCCAGGTATCCGGCGGTGACCAGGTGCTCCAGCAGCGGTGCCGGGGCGAAGCCCGGCTCGCGCAGCTGGCGGTACAGCTCGCGCTGGATGGCCAGCGCCACGTCCAGACCGACCACGTCGAGCAGCTCGAACGGGCCCATCGGGTAGCCGCAGCCGAGCTTCATCGCGTGGTCGATGTCGTCGGCCGTGGAGTAGCTGGCCTCCAGCATCTTCACCGCGTCGTTCAGGTACGGGAAGAGCAGCGCGTTGACCACGAAGCCGGAGCGGTCGGCGCAGACCACGCCGGTCTTGCCGAGCGTCGCGCAGACGGCGCGGGCGGTGGCGCTGGTCTGCTCGGAGGTGCGGATGGTCCGCACGATCTCCACCAGGGGCCGCGCCGGCACCGGGTCGAAGAAGTGCAGCCCGACCACGTCGGCGGGCCGCCCGGTGGCCATCGCGACGTCGATCACCGGCAGCGACGAGGCGGTGGTGGCGAGCACGACGCCCGGCTTGCAGATCTCGTCGAGGCTGGCGAAGAGGGCCTTCCTGACGCTCGACTCCTCCACCACGGCCTCGACGACCAGGTCGACCTCGGCCAGGTCGTCGAGCGCCTCCGCGCCACCGGCCACCGAGACCACCTCGTACCCGGCCGCGGCGAAGACCTCGATGATCCCGGCGGCCATCGGGCCGGAGCCGACGACGCCGACCCTGGTGACGGCGCGGGCGACGTCACCGGCCGCCGGCAGCGCCTCGGTCGGGGTCAGCTCGTCCGGTACGACCTTCGGCGAGCCCGGCTTCTCGTAGGTGTAGAAGCCCCGGCCGGACTTGCGGCCGAGCAGACCCGCCGTGACCATCTGCCTGATCAGCGGCACCGGGGCGTGCCGGCGGTCCCGCCCGCCGCGCCGGTACATGGTGTCCAGGATCTCGTACGCGGTGTCGAGGCCGATCAGGTCCAGCAGGGCGAGCGGGCCCATCGGCAGCCCGCAGCCGAGCTTCATGGCGGCGTCGATGTCCTCGCGGCTGGCGTAGTGCGACTCGAACATCGCCACGGCGTGGTTGAGGTAGCCGAAGAGCAGCGCGTTGGCGACGAAGCCGGCCCGGTCACCGATGGTGACGTCGACCTTGCCGAGCCGGGCGCAGAGCGCCTCGACGTCGGCGACCACATCAGCGGAGGTGACCACCGTGCGGACCACCTCGACCAGCTTCATCACCGGGGCCGGGTTGAAGAAGTGGATGCCGACGACCTGGTGGGGCCGGCCGGTGGCGACGGAGACCTCGGTGACCGACAGCGACGAGGTGTTGGTGGCGAGGATCGCCTCGGGCTTGCAGACCCGGTCCAGCTCCGCGAAGATCCGCTGCTTGAGGTCGAGCCGCTCGGGGACCGCCTCGATGACCAGGTCGACCGAGTGCAGCGCGGCCAGCCCGACCTGGAAGTCGACCCGGGCCAGCAGGGCGTCCCGGTCGGCCTCGGCGAGCTTGCCCCGGGCGACCGCCCGGTCGGTCGAGCCGGTGAGGTTGGCCCGGCCGCGGTCGAGGGCGGCGGCGGAGATCTCCACCGCGACGACGTCGACGCCGTTGCGCGCGAAGACCTCGACGATGCCGGCACCCATGGTGCCCAGCCCCACAACGCCCACGCTGGTGAACTCGCGCGCCACGACCGGCCTCCCCAATGCTGCGCGGGACCGCGGGCCGAGACGCCACGGAACCGCATGAACGGTCACTAAGGTTATGCGCGCGAGTCTGCCACGTGACGGTCCGCTGTCGAGACGCGGAGGGGTATGTCACCGGCTCCGGTCGACCAGTGCCAGCAGCTCCGCGACGAACTCCGCCGGCCGCTCCAGGTGCGGGCTGTGCCCGCAACCCGGGAACACCACCTCGTGGTACGCCCCGCCGGCCGCAGCGTACCGGTCGAGCGCCGCCCGGGTCTGCCCGACCATCGGCTGCGGCGGGCAGTCCCGCTCCCCCGGCCAGCCGGGCACCACCCCGAGCGACCCGAGGTGGGCCAGGTCGAACAGCGAGGTGTCCGAGACGATCACGTCGGCGTCACCGCGTACCCAGGTGATGGGGGGCTTGCCGGCGACGGCGACGAGGTCGTCGGCGATCCGGAAGTGGGCCGGGGCGAGGGCGTTGAGCACGCCGCTGTCGCCGGCGGCGGTGCCCGGCCAGTGCGGCGAGGCGACCGCCGTGCCGGGGTAGTTGCCGTCCCCGGTGGCGGTGGACAGCAGGCTGTCCAGCAGCAGTTCCTCGTCGTCGCCGAGCGCCGCCGGGTCGGCCACGTACGCGGTCCGCAGCACGGCGCGGGGGCTGGTCGGGCCGTCCGCGCCCCGGTCGCCGACGGCCAGCCGGGCCACGAAGTCCCCGTTCGCGGTGCCGCCGCCGGTGCCCGCGAAGTCGGGCGTGGTCGGCGTGCCGTCGAGGTCCCGGGTGCCGCCGAACCCGTACGGGGAGACGGGCGCGGAGAGCAGCAGCCCGGCCACCCGGTCGGGGTGGTCGACCAGCAGCCGCATCGCCACGCCCCCGCCGAGGGAGTGCCCGACCACCACCGGCCGCGCGCCGGGGCCGAAGATCCCCGGGGCGTCGAGCAGGGCGGCGACGTCGTCGGCGAAGTCCCGCAGCCCCCGGGTGGCGTCCACGGCGGCGGTCTCGGTGTCGCCGTAGCCGCGCAGGTCCGGGGCGACCACCCGGAGGGTGCCGGGCAGCCGCCGCAGCAGCGGCTCCCAGAACGCCGAGGACGAGCAGTTGCCGTGCACCAGCAGCACGGGCAGGCCGTCGGGCGGCCCGGCCACCCGGACCCGCTGGACGATCCCGTTGGCCTGCACGGTGTGCTGCGTGCTCTCCATGCCGCGGCATGCTGCCACGTGGGGCCGGCCGGCTCCATGTGCCCGGCCCACATGAAAGGGGGTGTCAGGCGCGGACGGCCGGCGGGGCGGCGACGGGCAGCGGCAGGGTGGGCCGGCGGTCGCGGCGCTGGGGTCCCCGCTGGGGGGCCAGCCGCAGCCCCACCGGGTCGGTCCGGGCCAGGCCCGGGTCGAAGAAGCGCAGCTCGGTGCGGCCCAGCCGGATCACGTCCCCGTCGGAGAGCAGCTCCGGCGCCTCGATCCGGCGGTCGTTGAGCCAGGTGCCGTTCGTCGAGCCCAGGTCCTCCAGCCACACCCCGTCGGCGGCCAACCGTACGCTGGCGTGCCGGCGACTCAGGTGCGCATCGTCGACGCTGACCTCCACCGTCGACGCACGGCCGATCACCTGCGGCGCGGCGCTGAGCCGGAAGCTCGCGCCACGCATCGGTCCACCCGCCACCGTCAGCAGCGGCATCAGTTCCGGAAAGTCCTCCATGGACGGTCAGCCTCCAGCCACCGGTGTCCGGCGTCAGCCTGCCACCACACCGTATCGATGCCCACCACCGCCCGGACACCTCCCGGTCCCCAGGCGGACAACTCCCGTTAGCCGGTTCGGCTTTCAGGGCAGCCCACCAGGACCGTTGGTCCCGCGCCGGGGAACCGGCCCCCGGCCCACCCGAACACCTACCGACCAGTAGCTTCGGGGTCTAGACTGCCGCCATGACGGCTGTGCGTGTCCCGGGTGCCCCGATCGTCTCAGCCGGGCGGCTGGTCTCCACCAGCCCCGCCACGGGGGTCGAGGTGGGTCGGCTGCCCGTCGCCGCCGAGGCCGACGTCGCGCGGGCGGTCGACCGGGCCCGCGAGGCGGCCGGCTGGTGGGCGGGGCTCGGCTTCACCGGCCGCCGGCAGCGGCTGCTGCGCTGGCGGGGCGTCCTCGCCCGGCGGATCGAGGAGCTGGCCGAGCTGATGCACGCCGAGGGCGGCAAGCCCGTCCCGGACGCGATCGTCGAGGTCCTCACCGCCATCGAGCACATCGACTGGGCCGCCCGCAACGCCGGCCGGGTGCTCGGCCCGCGCCGCGTGCGCTCCCGGCTCGTCCTGGCCGAGTTCTCCGGCCACCTCGAATACCAGCCGTACGGGGTGGTCGGCGTCATCGGCCCGTGGAACTATCCGGTCTTCACGCCGGTCGGCTCCACCGCGTACGCGCTCGCCGCCGGCAACACCGTCGTGCTGAAGCCCAGCGAATACACCCCCGTCGTCGGCCAGTGGCTGGTCGACAGCCTCGCCGAGGTGGTGCCCGAGCAGCCCGTCCTCACCGCCGTGCACGGCCTCGGCGACGTCGGCGCGGCCCTGTGCCGCTCCGGGGTGAACAAGCTGGCCTTCACCGGCTCGACGGCCACCGCCAAGAAGGTGATGGCCGCCTGCGCCGAGACGCTCACCCCGGTCCTGCTGGAGGCGGGCGGCAAGGACGCCATGATCGTCGACAGCGACGCCGACCTGGACGCCGCCGCCGAGGCGTGCGTCTGGGGCGGGCTCACCAACGCCGGCCAGACCTGCATCGGCATCGAGCGGGTGTACGCCGTCGAGCCCATCTTCGACGCGTTCGTCGGCAAGGTCGTGGAGCGGGCCGGCCGGCTGACCGTCGGCGTGGACGGGGCCGACATCGGCCCGATCACCATGCCCGGCCAGCTCGACGTGATCCGCCGGCACATCGACGACGCGCTGGCCCGGGGCGGCCAGGCGGTCCTCGGCGGGGCCGACGCGGTGCAGCCGCCGTACGTGCGCCCGACCATCCTGGTGGACGTGCCGGAAGACTCGCTCGCCGTCCGCGAGGAGACCTTCGGCCCGACGCTGACGATCAACCGGGTCCGCGACGCCGACGAGGCCGTCACCCGCGCCAACGCGCTCCCGTACGGACTGGGGGGTTCGGTCTTCGGCCGGCGGCGGGCCGTGGCCATCGCGCGGCGGCTGCGCTCGGGGATGGCCGCGGTGAACTCCACCCTGACCTTCGCGGGGATGTCCACCCTGCCGTTCGGCGGGGTCGGCGAGTCCGGCTTCGGCCGCATCCACGGCGAGGACGGGCTGCGCGAATTCGGCCGGGCCAAGGCGATCACCCGCCGCCGGGCCCGGTCGCTGCTGCCGGCGATGACCTTCGAGCGCACCCCCGCCGACGTCGCCCGCCTGGTCAAGGTCACCAAGCTGCTGTACGGCCGCAGGCGCTGACCCGGCGGCGCGCCGCCGGCCCGCCCCGCCAGCCGTGCCGTCGCTCAGAACAGGGTCAGCTCGTCGCGCTCGATGCCGCGCAGCTTGTCGTAGTCGACGACCACGCACCGGATGCCCCGGTCCGTGGCCAGCACCCGGGCCTGCGGCTTGATCTCCTGGGCGGCGAAGACGCCGGCGACCGGGGCGAGCAGGGGATCGCGGTTCATCAACTCGAGATAGCGGGTGAGCTGCTCCACCCCGTCGATCTCGCCGCGCCGCTTGACCTCGACGGCGACGGCGCCGGAGTTGGCGTCCCGGCAGAGCAGGTCCACCGGCCCGATAGCCGTCATGTACTCCCGGCGCACCAGCGTGTAGCCCTCGCCCAGCGCCGTCGGGTTGGCCGCCAGCAACTCCTGCAGGTGCGCCTCGACGCCGTCCTTGCGCAGACCGGGGTCGACGCCCAGCTCGTACGAGGTGTCCTGGAAGACCTCGTCCAGGGTGATCCGCAGCTCCTCGCCGGCTTTGTTGACCACCCGCCACACGCCGGGGGCCTCCTCCAGCCGGCAGGGCGGACTCATCCAGTTCAACGGCTTGTACGCCCGGTCGTCGGCGTGGATCGACACCGACCCGTCCGCCTTCACCATCAACAGTCGGGTGGCCAACGGCAGGTGCGCCGAGAGCCGTCCGACGTAGTCCACTGAGCACTTCGCAATCACCAGCCGCACCCGAGGAGGGTAGCCCAGACCCCGGCGTTCGCCGACGAGCGGCACTGGCGTGCCGGTGCCATGCTGAGGCGGTGTTCGAAGTCCTCACGGGTTCCGGGCTGGCCGCGTCGGCCGGCCTGAACGCCTACATACCCCTGCTGACCATGGGACTGCTGGCCCGCTACACCGACCTGATCGACCTGCCCACCGGCTGGCAGTGGCTCGGCAACGGCTGGGTCGTCGCCATCCTCGCGGTGCTGCTCACCGTCGAGGTCGTCGCCGACAAGGTGCCGGTGCTCGACCACGTCAACGACGTCGTCCAGACCGTGGTCCGGCCGACCGCCGGCGGTCTGGCCTTCGGCGCGGGCTCCACCTCCGAGACGGTCACCGTGAGCGACCCGGGCAGCTTCTTCTCGTCCAACGACTGGGTGCCGGTGGTGGCCGGCGTGCTCATCGCCCTGGGCGTGCACCTGCTCAAGTCCGCCGCCCGCCCGGTGATCAACGCGACCACGGCCGGCTTCGGCGCCCCCGTCGCCAGCACCGCAGAGGACGCCGCCAGCATCGTCATGTCCCTGGTCGCGATCATCCTGCCGGTGTTGGTGCTGGCCTTCCTGTTCGGCCTGGTCGCCTTCACGGTCTGGTTCCTGCGCCGCCGCAGGGACCGCCGCCGCGAACGCCAGGCGGCCCGCGCCGCCGGCTACCGCGTCTGATCGGGTACGCCCCGCGCAACCGCCACCGGCCGGGCCCCTGTCATCGGGGCCCGGCCGGTGTGCGTGTTGGTGCTGGGTCAGCTGTTCCAGTGCTGGGTGACGAGGTCGGCGGCCTGCTGCTCCCACTGCGCGTACGCGTCGGGGTAGGCCGAGACCTGGACGGTCTGGGCGGCGTCGGTCAGGGGCATGTTCTGCCAGCCGTCGACCTGCTTGAGGCCGGTGAGGAAGGCGGTGGTGGCGTATTCGGGGTCGGTGATCTGCTCCGGCGAACCCCACCCGCTGGAGGGGCGCTGTTGGAACAGGCCGAGGGAGTCGTGGTCGTTGTGGTCGCCGAGGTGGCCGAGGTTCTGCAGCTTCGATTCCTGTAGGGCGGTGCCGATGGAGATGACGGCGGCGCGTTCGTCGAGGCCGGTCTTCTTGGTGGCGGTGATGATGGCCTTGGCGTTGGTGGTCTGTTCGGTGTCGAGGTCGATGTGCGACTGGGTGCCCTGTACGCCGTGGGGGGTGAGGGCGGCGGTGTCCACGCCGGTTTTGTCGGTCTGGGCGGCGGCGGGTCGGGTGTCGACCGTGTCGGTGCTGGTGGTGTCGTGGTGGAGGGGTCCGGCGGCGAGGCCGCCGGCGAAGGTGAGTCCGGCGATGCCGAGGACACTCTTGCGCAGGATGGTCGTGTTCGTGTTCATGGGGGGTGACTCCAATCCGGGGGTCGACACCCGTCCGGGCAGAGGGCTCGGGGTGGGTGTGAGCACCACGTCGAGGCGCCCGAACAACGAAGCAGGGAGATGGGGGCGGCTGCCTTGCGGCGCCGGGTCCAGGTATAACGACCCCGGCCCCGCCGCGATTCCGGCCCTGGGGTGCCGCCGGTCACCACCACCCCGCCGCCATACCGGGACAATCCGCCCATCCGGGCGGTTGATCGACTTGATGTCGGGGAGATGGGGGTATCCGGGGCGCGTATTACCGCCATGTCGCCGACATGGCACATCCGGTGGACAACCGGCGAGGGCGGCCTCCCTGGCTGGGCGGGGCAGCCGCACGGGCACTCGCCGAGAGATCATCTCCCGGTGCCCGCAAAGAACTCTCGCGTACCCCTGATCGCGACGCTCGCCGCCCTCGCGGGCGTCGCCGCCCTCCTCGCCGCGCCCGCGCCGTCGGACGCGCCCGGCCGCGCCGCCATCGCCCGGGTGCCCACGACGGCGATGCCCCCCGCTGCCGGGGAGGACCGGCCCCACCAGGGGACGGCCCGCCCGACCGTGCCGGGGTCCGCATCCGGGCGACCCGAGGAGCCCGGGCGACCCGACCAGGGCGAACGGCCCAATCAGCCCAGCGCCGGGGCCCCGGCCACGACCCTCCCTGGCGCGAGCCGCCCCGACCGACGGCCCCCGGTGGTCGACCACGGCCCGCGCGCCGGTGACCTGGTGGCGCTGACCTTCGACGCGGACATGACCGACGCCATGCGGTACCAGCTACGCAGCGGGGCGGTGCGGTCGTACGCGAACCTGGCGATCGTCGACCTGCTGGAACGGGAGCGGGTGCCGGCCACCTTCTTCCTGACCGGCAAGTGGGTCGAGGAGTATCCCGAGGTGACCCGCCGCCTTGCCGCCAACCCGCGCTTCGAGCTGGCCAACCACACGTACGGCCATCTCGCCTTCACCACCGACTGCTACCAGCTGCCGACGATCCCCCGGCAGCGGATGGCCGCCGACGTGGCCCGGACGTTCGACGTGATCGCCCCGTACGGCGGCCGGCAGACCCGCTACTTCCGCTTCCCCGGGCTGTGCCACGACCGCACGGCGCTGGCCGAGCTCGCCCCGCTGGGCGTCACCGTGGTGGACGGGGACGTCATCAGCGGCGACCCGTTCGCGAAGTCCTGGCGGCCGGTCGTCGACGCGGTGCTGTCCCGGGTGCGCCCCGGCTCGGTCGTCGTCCTGCACGTCACCGAGGCCAACGCCCCCATGACCGACGAGGCGCTGCCGCGCATCCTGGCGGGGCTGGCCGAGCGGGGCCTGCGGCCGGCCCCGCTCTCCGAGGTGCTGGGCGCGACGCCGGCCAGTTGATCCAGAGGCCCGATCACGGCCGGTTGCGATCACGGCGGGCTGACCGAGAGTGGCCGATCATCGACGAAAAATCCGACAAAAACCTAATATGGGAAGGGAGTCCACGAGCGCCCAGAGGAGGTCGTCATGACTACGGCGATGGAGATGCCCCGCGTCCAGGAATGCGTGGTCGCGGCCTGCGCCTACAACCACACCGGCGACTGCCACGCATTCGCCATCACGATCGGCAGCACCGACCACGCGCACTGCCACACGTTCGTCGACATGCCGGTCCGGGGCGGCATCGAGACGATGATCGCCCAGGTCGGCGCCTGCCAGCGCTCGGACTGCCGACACAACTCCGACCTGGAGTGTCACGCCCCGGCGATCCGCGTCGGCCCGGACAACGACATGGCCGACTGCATGACCTACGCCAGCCGCTGACCCATCGTCCGGCAACTGACCCGCCGTCGGCGGCCGTCACGCCATCGGCAGGTGTTAGCAGGGGCCCCTTGTACAACAGAATGCGTTAACAAGGGCCCTTCCTTACAAGCCGTTGGCGTGGCGGACGACGGTCACGAGGTCGTCGACGATGCCGGTGAGCGCGAAGTCCTTCGGCGTGAAGACCCGGGCGACGCCGGCCGCCCGCAGCGCGTCGGCGTCGCCGGCCGGGATGATGCCGCCGACCACCACCGGCAGGTCGCCCCGGCCGGCGGCGCGCAGGCCATCCAGCACCGCCGGCACGGCGGCCAGGTGCGAGCCGGAGAGCACCGACAGGCCGACGAGGTCGACGTCCTCCTCCACGGCGGCGGCGACGATCTGGCCGGCGGTCAGCCGGATCCCCTGGTAGATCACCTCGAAGCCGGCGTCGCGGGCGCGTACCGCGATCTGCTCGGCACCGTTGGAGTGCCCGTCCAGGCCAGGCTTGCCGACCAGCAGCCGCAGCCGGCCGCTGCCCAGCTCCCGAGCCGTCGCGGCGACGCGCTCCCGTACGGCGGCCAGGGTCGCGTCGCCGCCCGCACCGGCGCCGCCGGTCAGGCCGGTCGGCGCCCGGTACTCGCCGAAGACCCGCCGCAGCGCACCGGCCCACTCGCCGGTGGTCACCCCGGCCCGCACGCACTCCAACGTCGCGGGCATCAGGTTCGCGGCGGTCGCGGCGTCCGCGCGCAGCCGCCTCAGTGCCGCGTCGACGGCCGCGCCGTCCCGCCCGGCCCGCCATTCGCGTACGGCGGTCACGGCCGCCACCTCCACCGCCGGGTCGACCTGCTCGACGGACTCGGCACCGGCCGCGGTCAGCGGCGACGGCTCGGTCTCGGTGAACCGGTTGACGCCCACCACCGTGTCGGCGCCGGACTCCAGCCGGCGGCGGCGCTCGGCCAGCGAGGCGACCAGCGCGCTCTTGAGGTACCCGGACTCGACGGCGGCCACCACGCCGCCCATCTCCAGCACCTTGTCCAGCTCCACCCGGGCCCCGGTGACGACCTCGTCGACCAGCGCGGTCATCACGTACGAGCCGGCGAACAGGTCCGGGTATTCCAGCAGGTCCGACTCGTACGCGAGGACCTGCTGCATCCGCAGCGACCACTGCTGGTCCCACGGGCGGGGCAGGCCCAGCGCCTCGTTCCAGGCGGGCAGCTGCACGGCGCGGGCGCGGGCGTCGCGGGACAGGGTGACGCCGAGCATCTCCAGCACGATGCGCTGGATGTTGTTCTCCGGCTGGGCCTCGGTCAGCCCGAGCGAGTTGACCTGAACCCCGTACCGGAAGCGGCGCTGCCTCGGGTCGGTCACGCCGTACCGGTCGCGGGTGATCTCGTCCCAGAGCGCGCCGAACGCGCGCATCTTGGCGATCTCCTCGACGAACCGCACCCCGGAGTTGACGAAGAACGAGATCCGGGCGACGACGTCGCCCATCCGCTCGGCCGGCACCTGGCCGGAGTCGCGCACCGCGTCGAGGACGGCGACGGCGGTGGCGAGGGCGAAGCCGACCTCCTGCACCGGTGTCGCCCCGGCCTCCTGGAGGTGGTACGAGCAGATGTTCACCGGGTTCCACCGCGGCATCTGGAGCAGCGTGTACGCGACGACGTCGGCGGTGAGCCGCAGCGACGCCGCCGGCGGGAAGATGTACGTCCCCCGGGACAGGTACTCCTTGATGATGTCGTTCTGCGTCGTGCCGGCGCAGCGCGCCAGCTCCGCCCCCTGCTCGGCGGCGACCGTGCCGTAGAGGGCGAGCACCCACATGGCCGGCGCGTTGATCGTCATGGACGTGTTCATGTCGGCGAGCGGGATGCCGTCGAAGAGGGCCCGCACGTCGCCGAGGTGGGCCACGGGCACCCCGACCCGGCCGACCTCGCCGACGGCCAGCTCGTGGTCGGGGTCGTACCCGGTCTGGGTGGGCAGGTCGAAGGCGACCGACAGGCCGGTCTGCCCCTTGGCCAGGTTGCGGCGGAAGAGGGCGTTGCTCGCGGCGGCCGAGGAGTGCCCGGCGTAGGTGCGCATCACCCAGGGGCGGTCGCGCTCGGGCAGCCGGCCGGCGGGAGCCTTCTCGTCCATGGCCGGAGTTTAAGTTACCGTTCAGTAAATGGGGCTGTGCAAAACCACACAGGCCCGCTTCCCCACCGGCCCCGCCCAGGTCGCACACTTGACGGCATGGATGACGAGCTGGCGATCTCCGTCCGGGGGCTGCGCAAGGCGTACGGCGACAACGTCGCGGTGGCGGGCGTGGACCTCGACGTCCGGCGGGGCGAGGTGTTCGCGCTCCTCGGCCCGAACGGGGCGGGCAAGACCACCACGGTGGAGATCCTGGAGGGCTACCGGCGACGCGACGCCGGCGAGGTGTCCGTGCTGGGCAGCGACCCGGCTTCCCCCGACCCGCACTGGCGCTCCCGGGTCGGCATCGTGCTCCAGGGCACCGGCGAGTTCGACGAGCTGACCGTCGCCGAGGTGGTCCGGCACTTCTCGGGCTTCTACCCCGACGCCGACGACCCGGCGAAGGTCGTCGAGCGGGTCGGCCTCGGCGCGAAGGCGAAGGCCCGCACCCACACCCTCTCCGGCGGGCAGAAGCGCCGCCTCGACGTGGCGCTGGGCATCATCGGCCGCCCCGAGCTGCTCTTCCTCGACGAGCCGACGACCGGCTTCGACCCGGAGGCCCGGCGCGAGTTCTGGGAGCTGATCCGGGACCTGGCCGCCGCCGGCACCACCATCGTGCTGACCACCCACTACCTCGACGAGGCCGAGTCGCTCGCCGACCGGGTCGGGGTGATCGCCGCCGGCCGGGTGGTCGAGGTGGCCCCGCCGAGGCTGCTGGGCAACCGTCAGGAGTCCCTGGCGACGGTCTCCTGGCGTACCCCGGAAGGGGCCTCGGAGAGTGCGGAGAGCGCGACGCCGACGGCCCTGGTGGCCGAGCTGGCCACGCGCTACGGCGGCGAGGTCCCCGGCCTCACGGTGACCCGGCCGACCCTGGAAGACGTCTACCTGCGGATGATCGGACACCGATGACCACCACGACGAAGCCGGCGGCCCCGACCACCGCCGCCGCACCGGCCCGGCGGCCGGGTGCGGGCGCGCTCGCCCTGCGCCAGGGCCGGCTGGAGATCACCCAGTTCCTGCGCAGCCGGGAGTCCGTCGTGTTCACGATGGGCTTCCCGATCATCATGATCCTGATCTTCGCGGCGATCTTCAGCGACGAGATCGCCCCCGGGGTGAGCTACACGCAATACTTCATCACCGGCATGATCGCGACGGGCCTGATGACGGTCAGCTTCCAGAACCTGGGCATCTGGATCCCGATCGAGCGGGACCGGGGGGTGCTCAAGCGGTACCGGGGCACGCCGATGCCGAAGTGGGTGTGGTTCGCCGGCAAAGTGATCATGGTGGTGGCGATCGGCGTCGCCGAGACCGCCCTGCTGCTCGCCGTCTCGGTCGCCCTGTTCGACCTGGAGCTGCCCGGCACGGCCGGCAAGTGGCTCACCTTCGGCTGGGTCTCCGTCCTCGGGGTCACCGCGTGCACCCTGTGCGGCATCGCGATCTCGTCGCTTGCCCGCACGGCACGCAGCGGCTCGGCCGTGGTCACCCCGGTCGCCCTGGTCCTCCAGTTCATCTCCGGCGTGTTCTTCGTCTTCACCGGCCTGCCGTCCTGGATGCAGCAGGTGGCGGCGCTGTTCCCGCTGAAGTGGATGTGCCAGGGCCTGCGGTCGGTCTTCCTGCCGGAGGGCTTCGCGGCACAGGAACCGGGCGGCTCGTTCGAGCTGGGCCGGGTCGCCCTCGTCCTGGCCCTGTGGTGCGTGATCGGCCTGGTGCTCTGCCTGACCACCTTCCGCTGGACCACCAAGCGCGACGGCTGAGGCACACGGAGCGGTGCAAGGAAGGGCGGCCCACCGCGGGCGGGGGCCAACGCGGGCGGCCGGCTCCGCAGGCGGGCGCGCCCGCGGAGCCGCACCGCACCCGTCAGTACGTGTAGAAGCCCTTGCCCGTCTTGCGGCCCAGGTCGCCGGCGGTGACCATGCGCTGGAGCAGCTCCGGCGGGAAGAACTTCTCGTCGGCCGTGTCGGTGTAGATGTTCTTCGAGGCGTGCATGAGCACGTCGACGCCGGTCAGGTCGGTGGTCGCCAGCGGACCCATCGCGTGGCCGAAGCCGAGCTTGCAGGCGGTGTCCAGGTCCTCGGCCGACACCACGCCGGACTCGACCAGCTTGACCGCCTCGACGACCAGCGCGGCGATCAGCCGGGTGGTGACGAAGCCGGCGATGTCCCGGTTCACCACGACGACGGTCTTGCCGATGCCCTCGGCGAACGCCCTCGCGGTGGCCAGGGCCTCGTCGCTGGTCTTGTAGCCCCGCACCAGCTCGCACAGCTTCATCATCGGCACCGGCGAGAAGAAGTGCGTGCCGACGACCGACTCGGGACGCTCGGTGACGGCGGCGATCTGGGTGACCGGGATGGCCGAGGTGTTGGTGGCGAGCACCGCGTCGGCCTTGCAGATCTTGTCCAGGGCCCGGAAGACCTCGTGCTTGATCTCCAGCCGCTCGAAGACCGCCTCGACGACGATGTCCGCGTCGGCGACCGCCTCCAGGTCGGTCGTCGGGGTGATCCGGCCCAGCGTGGCGTCCACCTCGCCCGGCTCGATCTTGCCCTTTTCGGCGAACTTCTCCAGCGACTTCCGGATGCCGGCCAGTCCGCGCCCGGTGGCCGCGTCGTCCAGGTCCCGCAGCGTCACCTGCCATCCCGCCTGCGCCGCCACCTGGGCGATGCCCGAGCCCATCAGCCCGGCCCCGACGACCGCGAGTCGACCCGCCATCTGCTTCTCCCTCGCCTGATTGAGTGTCTCTCCGCACCCTATCGGCGATCCTGAACGACGACTAAGCCGAGGGCCGCGCGGTGCGCAGGCTGGGACGAGGGCCGCGCGCGGTGCGCCGGGCACGCCCGCCGCGCGGTCAGATCTCCAGGGCCGGTTCCGCCGGTACGCTGCCGCGCTCGACCTCCACCCCGAGCGCCCGCAGGTCGGCGACGAAGTCCGGGTAGCCGCGGTCGACGTGGTGCACATGGGAGACTTCGGTGACCCCGTCCGCGCAGAGCCCGGCGATGATCAGCCCGGCGCCGGCCCGGATGTCGGTGGCCCGTACGGGGGCGCCGGAGAGCCGGTCCCGGCCCCGCACGACAGCGTGGTGGCCGTCGGTCTTGATGTCCGCGCCGAGCCGCATCATCTCGTTGGCGCACATGAACCGGCCGTCGAAGATGTTCTCGGTGATCAGGGACGCGCCGTCGCTCACCGCGGCGAGGCCGATCGCCATCGGCAGCAGGTCGGTGGCGAAGCCCGGGTAGGGCAGGGTGACCACGTCGACGGAGATGGGCCGGTCGTCCATCCGTACCCGGAAGCCGTCGCCCCGGGTCTCCACCAGGCCGCCGGCGCAGACCAGCTTGTCCAGCGCGACCTCCAGGAAGCCCGGGTCGATACCGGTCACGGTGACGTCCCCCCGGGTCATCGCGGCGGCGAACGCCCACGTGCCGGCCACGATCCGGTCCCCCACCGTGGCGTGCCGCACCGGCCGCAGCTCCGGCACCCCCTCGATGTGCAGGGTGCAGGTGCCCTCCCCCTCGATGCGGGCGCCCATCCGGATCAGCATCGAGCAGATGTCGACGATCTCCGGCTCGCGGGCCGCATTGTCGATCACCGTCGTGCCCTGGGCCAGCACAGCGGCCATCACCAGGTTCTCGGTGGCCCCGACGCTGGGAAAGTCGAGGACGATGTCCGCGCCGTGCAGGCCGTCCGGGGCTGCGGCGATGACGAAGCCGTGCTCGCCGGAGATGTCCGCGCCCATCCGGGTCAGCCCGGCGACGTGCATGTCCAGCCCGCGCGAGCCGATGGCGTCCCCGCCGGGGTGGGCCACCCGGACGTACCCCCGGCGGGCCAGCAGCGGTCCCAGCACGCAGATGGACGCGCGCAGCCGGCGGACCAGGTCGTAGTCGGCCTCCGCACCCGGCCGCTGGGGCACGTCGATCGTGACCGACCGGGACCGGGCCAGCCCGCCCCGGGCCGCCATCGGGTCGACCGGGTCGTCGGCGTCGTAGCGGACGCCGCAGCCCAGCCGGCGCAGCACCTCGCCCATGATGGCGATGTCGGTGATGCGCGGGACGTTCGTGATCACGCTGCGCCCGGGGGCGAGCAGCGCGGCGGCCATCAGCTTGAGGGCCGAGTTCTTCGCCCCGACCACGTGCACCGTCCCGGCGAGGCGGGCGTCACCGGCGACGCGGATGACGTCGACGTCGTTGACCGCCGGATCGCCGGCGTCGCCGGGGCCGAGCCCCGCCGGGCGCGCCGGGGCCGGTCGGGCGGGGATGGTCAGGTCGGGTATCCGTAGGCTGTGCGTCATGGCCGTCCACCTCACGCGCATCTACACCAAGGCCGGCGACGCCGGCACGACCAGGCTGAGCAACAACGAGCAGGTGCCGAAGACCGACCTGCGGATCGCCGCGTACGCGGACGTGGACGAGTGCAACGCCGCGATCGGCGTGGCGCTCGCCCTCGGCCAGCTCGACGACGAGCTGCGGGCGGTGCTCGGGTCGATCCAGAACGACATGTTCGACGTCGGCGCCGACCTGTCCACCCCGGTGGAGCCGGACCCTAAGTATCCGCCGCTGCGGGTCACCGAGCAGTACGTGGAGCGCCTGGAAGGGTGGTGCGACGAGTTCAACGCACGCCTGAGCAAGCTCGACTCCTTCATCCTCCCCGGCGGCACCGCCGGAGCGGCGCTGCTGCACGTGGCACGGACGATCGCCCGGCGGGCCGAGCGGGCGGCGTGGGCCCTGGTCGCGCACGACCCCGACCGGACCAGCACCCTCCCGGCAAAGTATCTCAACCGGCTCTCCGATCTGCTCTTCATCCTGTCAAGAACGGCGAACCCGGCGGGCGACGTGCTATGGGTCCCGGGCGGCGACCGCTGAGCAGGGCCGGCTGCTGGGCGAGCTGGGCTGGCAGCCGTTCCAGCACTGGCCCGCCGGCCGGTCCTGGCGGCTCGGCCCGACGTCCGTCGTGCTGGAGGAGTCCCCGGCGCTGACCGGGCGAAACCACAACCGGCTCGACGTCACGAAACACACCCGGGATACCGGCACGGCGTGCCGGCTCAGACGGCCGTCCGCTGGAGCTGATGCGGCAGGTTCCAGCCTTCGGCGAGTCTCGACGGATGGACGTTGTGGCCACCGCCGAAGAACTCGCAGAACTTCATGATGAGCGGGTCCCACCCGAGCGGGTCCACGTATTGCGTCCCCGGAATGATCAGATCCTCCTCGACGTGGGCGCGAAGAACCTCGACCTGGAAGGCAGTGGCGTGAGGGGTGGGACTGCCGAAGGGGTGCGCCGAGACGACCCTGCACTCCATCTGGACCGGACATTCCGCGACCCGGGGCGCCCCGACCAGCTCCGATGCCTGCTCGGTCAGCCGCGCGGCCGAGAACTTGTCCGGCTCGTATCGGTAACCCTGCGCCACCCTGTAGTCCGGTACCACCGGCGTCCCGGTGGTGAGCGCGATCCGGTCGACGGCGTCGACCATCGCTGACGAGGGCAGGCTGAGCACGCATTCGCGTTCGCGCAGCAGGTTGGCGGTCGTCTGGCCGCTGTTGCCGAGACCGAGCATGCAGGACTGGCCCAACCACCAGGCAGAGGACATCGGCGCGAGGTTCGCGGTGCCGTCCTCGTTGCGTGAGCTGACCAGCACCACCGGTGTCCCGAAGTACAACACCTTGAGCCCGGGGACCACGTGCATTCGTTCGCCTCTCGCGTGATGTGAGCTGAGGAGACTCGCCAAGTGGTGCACGAGCCGTCACCAACTGTCCGTGAATGAGGCGCAAGCTGCTGGCGACAATCGGACGGTGCGTTCCGACAGGTCGAATCGATCACCCGACCACGGACACCCAACCCGTTGCCGGCTACCGGGACACGTTCCCGGCAGGGTGGGGTGGTCGGGCGGTCAGGCGGCGGGCCAGTCCTGGGAGGCCAGACGCGGCGAGGCCGCCCCGGGCGGGGCGGCCTCCAGCCAGGACAGGAATCCCGTGACGGTGGAGCGCGCCATGGCGATCTCCACCGGGGCGTGTCGGCTGGTACAGCTCAGGATCACCCAGTCGGCGGGCATGGAGAAGCGCTCCTGCCCCTCGGGCAGCCGACGCCGCTCCACCAGCAGCGTCTTGCGGGAGAGCACCCGCTTGGGGCGCACGGCGAAGCTGAACATCCGGTACCACTGGAGTTCGTCACCGGCGAACCGGCCGAAACCGGGCGACCAGCCCCGGCCGTCGAGCATCGTGGTCACCCGGACGCTGAGCCGGATGATCCCGCCGCTGCGGGTGACCAGCGCGCGCCGGAGGAAGAGGACGAACAGGGCCACGAGCACCGCGGCGACGCCGATTCCGATCCCTTCCACGATCTCCATCGGCGGGGCGGCTCAGCGACTCTGCGCGGCGGAGACCGGGGTGGCGCTCTCGGCCAGCACGGTGACGCCCTCGCGGCTCACCGAGAGGAAGCCACCGGCCACCTCGTACGAGACCTGCTCGCCGCCGGGAAGCTTGATGCGGACCTGACCGGGCTCGGCGAGCTGCCCCAGCAGGGGCGCGTGCCCCGGCAGCACACCCAGCTCACCCTCGGTCGTGCGGGCGACGACCATCTCGGCCTCGCCGGACCAGACCTTCTCCTCGACGGCTACGAGCTCGACGTGAAGCTGCTGTGCCACGCTGTCTCCTTGCTGCGGCGGCGGATTGCCGAAAGTCTAGTCGCGCCCGTCGCGGGGCCCCAACGCGGGTGGCGTAAGCTGCACCACCCGCACCCGGGGAACGCTACTTCGTCTTGTTCCGGAAGTCCGGATGCTCCAGCAGGAAGGCGTCGAGCTGTTCCTTCTCCAGGGCGGTGAAGAAGTCCTCGGCCTCGGGCTGCAGCCGCTCCCCCCGGTACGCCGACCCGGTGCCGATGTTCTCCCCCGGCAGCTTGATCAGCTCGACGTTGTCGGAGCGGATGCCCTTGAGGGCGATCGCGAAGTCGACCACGCTGTTGCCCCGGCCGTTGAAGATCAGCGACTGCCCGGCGGCCCGGATAACCTTGTCCAGCTTGATCGGGTTGGTCACCACGTCGGCGCTGAACGCCTGGTTGACCATCGCCTTGATGAACTGCTGCTGGTGCCGCTGCCGGCCGTAGTCGGCGTCGGGGACGCCGTTCTTCGGGTACCGCTGCCGGACGTAGTCCAGCGCCTGCCAACCGCTGAGGTGCTGGTTGCCCTTCTTGTAGACCGCCTGCGGGCCGATGTAGCCCTCGCCGTACGGATTGCCCTTGCGGTGCACCCCGCTCGGCTCGCGGTGCTCGGAGCGCACCTCGCGCTCGATGTACATGTCGACGCCGCCCATCGCGTCGACGATCTTCTGGAAGCCGGTGAAGTTGATGATCGCGCCCGCGTCGAAGCGGTCGATCCCGGTCACCTGCTGCACGGTCTTGGCCAGCAGTTCGAAGCCCCGGGACGCGTCCGGGTTCTGCCCGGGCACCCGGCTGCCGTACGACATGGCGGCGTTGAGCTTGTCGGTGCCGCCGTTGAACTCGGCCTTGCTGAACCTCGGGATCTCGACCCGCAGGTCCCGGGGCAGCGAGAAGAGGTATGCCCGGTCCAGCTCGGCCGGGATGTGCAGCACCATGACCGAGTCGGCCAGCGGCGGGGTCTTCACGTCGCGCGGGTCGATGCCGACCAACAGGATGTTGAGCGGGCCCTTGATGTCGCTCTTGCGCTCCTGTGCGCCGGCGGCCTGGTCGCCGAACAGGTCGCCCTTGCCCACCGCGCCCTCGTAGCGGGCCATCAGCGCCTCGTAGCCGACCAGCACCACGCCGCTGAGCAGCATGAGCACGGACCCGAAGACCGTGCACACCCGGGCCCACCGGGGCACCCGCGACCACGCCGACGGTTTCTTCCTGCCGCCCTTGCCGGCCTTACCCACGAGCATCTCCGTTCGTCACGCCCACGACCAGGAGACGGGCGTACGCAGCCGAAAAGTTGCAACGATGTTCACTCGTCCAGGGGACGGCGTGAATCGACGGTACCTCGCGTTCGACGGAGCCACCGATCAGCAACCGGACAGCGGAGATCATAGGGCCTGTAGATGAACGAGGACCGCCCCGGTTGCTACCGGGACGGTCCTCGACACTGTGACGTTGGTCTAGCTCTTCATCAGCTCTGCGGCCTTGCGCTCCAGGTCCTCCAGGCCACCGCACATGAAGAAGGCCTGCTCGGGGAAGTGGTCGTACTCACCCTCGCTGATCTTCTTGAACGCCTCGATGGTCTCGGTGATCGGGACCGTCGAGCCCGGCACGCCGGTGAACTGCTCGGCGGCGTAGGTGTTCTGCGACAGAAAGCGCTCGATGCGCCGCGCGCGCTGCACGGTGATCTTGTCTTCCTCGGAGAGCTCCTCGATGCCGAGGATGGCGATGATGTCCTGCAGGTCCTTGTACTTCTGCAGGATCCGCTTCACCTCGGTGGCGACCGCGAAGTGCTCGGCGCCGACGAACTCCGGGGCGAGGATCCGGGACGAGGACGCCAGCGGGTCCACGGCCGGGTAGATGCCCTTGTCGGAGATCGACCGCTCCAGGTTGGTGGTCGCGTCGAGGTGGGCGAACGTGGTGGCCGGGGCCGGGTCGGTGTAGTCGTCCGCCGGCACGTAGATCGCCTGGAGCGAGGTGATGGCCTGGCCCCGGACGGAGGTGATCCGCTCCTGGAGCTCGCCCATCTCGTCGGCCAGGGTCGGCTGGTAACCCACGGCGCTCGGCATCCGGCCGAGCAGGGTGGACACCTCGGAACCGGCCTGGGTGAAGCGGAAGATGTTGTCGATGAAGAGCAGCACCTCCTGCTTCTTCACGTCGCGGAAGTACTCCGCCATGGTCAGCGCGGACAGGGCGACCCGCAGCCGGGTGCCCGGCGGCTCGTCCATCTGGCCGTAGACCAGGGCGGTCTTGTCGATGACGCCGGACTCGGTCATCTCGGCGATGAGGTCGTTGCCCTCGCGGGTGCGCTCACCCACGCCGGCGAAGACCGACGTACCACCGAAGTTCCGGGCCACCCGGGTGATCATCTCCTGGATGAGCACCGTCTTGCCCACGCCCGCGCCGCCGAACAGGCCGATCTTGCCGCCCTTGACGTACGGGGCGAGCAGGTCGATGACCTTGATGCCGGTCTCCAGCATCTCGGTCTTCGGCTCCAGGTCCGCGAAGGCCGGGGCCTTGCGGTGGATGCCCCAGTGGTCGTCCGGGCTCAGCGTCTCGCCCTCGGTGAGGTTGAGGCACTCGCCGATGGCGTTGAAGACGTGGCCCTTGACGGTGTCGCCCACCGGCACGGTGATCGGCGAGCCGGTGTCGCGCACCTCGGCGCCGCGCACCAGACCGTCGGTCGGCTGCATCGAGATGGCGCGGATCAGGTTGTCGCCCAGGTGCTGGGCGACCTCCAGGGTCAGCGTCTTCTCGCCGCCGGAGAGCTGTACGTCGACGTTCAGGGCGTTGAACAGGGCCGGCATGGCGTCGCGCGGGAACTCGGCGTCGACGACCGGGCCGATGACCCGGACCACGCGACCGGTGGCCGTCTTGGTCTCTGCTGGTCCACCAGCAACTGCGGATACAGTCATCACACTTCACTTCCCGACGCGGCGAGCGCGTTCGCGCCGCCGACGATCTCGCTGATCTCCTGGGTGATCCCGGCCTGGCGGGCCGAGTTCATCTCACGCGTGTACTTCTCGATCATCTCTTCGGCGTTGTCGGTGGCGCTCTTCATCGCCCGCCGACGCGACGCCGACTCGCTCGCCGCCGACTCCAGCAACGCCGCGTAGATCCGCGTGTTGATGTACTTCGGCAGGAGCGCGTCGAGCAGCGCCTCCGCCTCCGGCTCGAACTCGTACGCCGGGAGCAGGCCCTCGGACTTGGGCCGGTTCTCGACCTGCATCGGGCCGATGACCTTCGCGACCGGGGTCTGGGTCATCAGGGAGTGGAACTCGGTGTAGACGATGTGCAGCTCGTCGATCCCGAGCACCCCGTCCGGCCCGGCGGAGCCGTCCACGTCGTCCGCGCCGGCGGTGAACGCCTTGATCAGCGTCTCACCGACCTCGCGGGCGTCGGCGAACGTCGGCTGCTCCGAGAAGCCCGTCCAGTTCGCCTCGATCGGCCAGTCCCGGAACCGGTAGAACCCGACGCCCTTGCGGCCGATGACGTAGAGCACGGGCTCCTTGCCCTCGGCGCGCAGCCGGGCGATCAGCGACTGCGCGGTCTTGATCGCGTTGGAGCTGTAACCGCCGGCCAGGCCCCGGTCGGCGGTTACCAGCAGGACGCCGGCCCGCCGCACCCGCTCGCGCGGGGTGAGCAGCGGGTGGTCGATCCGGGCGTTGGACGCCAGCGCGGTGAGCACGCCGGTGATGGCCTGGGCGTACGGCAGGGACGCCTGCACCCGGGCCTGGGCCTTGGCGATCCGGCTCGTCGCCACGAGCTCCATCGCCTTGGTGATCTTCTTCATCCCCTTCGCCGAGCGGATCCGTTGACGAAGAACGCGTACCTGGGCCGCCATGAGTCAGCCCTACTGCTTCTCGGCGTTGTCGCGGTAGCGGGTCACCGTCTCGCGGTTCTCGTCGCCCTCCAGCGGGGCGGCCGGGGCCTCGTTGATCCGGGGCTCGTCCTCCTTGCCCAGGAACATCTGCTTGAAGCTGGCGATGGCCTGGTCGAGGGAGGAGATCACCTCGTCGTCCCACGTGTTGTCGGCGATCGCCGCGAGGGTGCCCTCGTGCTTGTGCCGCAGGTACTGGAGGAACTCGGACTCGAACCGGCGGACCTCGCCGACGGGGATGTCGTCGAGCTTGCCCTCGACGCCGGACCAGACGGAGACGACCTGCTCCTGCACCGGGTACGGCGAGTAGTTCGGCTGCTTGAGCAGCTCGACCAGGCGGGAGCCGCGCTCCAGCTGGGCGCGGGAGGCCTTGTCCAGGTCGGAGGCGAAGGCGGCGAATGCCTCCAGCTCGCGGAACTGGGCCAGGTTGAGCCGCAGCGAGCCGGAGACCTTCTTCATCGGCTTCACCTGGGCGGCGCCGCCGACCCGGGAGACCGAGGTGCCGACGTTGATGGCCGGCCGGACGCCCTGGTTGAACAGGTCCGTCTCCAGGAAGATCTGGCCGTCGGTGATGGAGATGACGTTGGTCGGGATGAAGGCCGAGATGTCGTTGGCCTTCGTCTCGATGATCGGCAGGCCGGTCATCGAGCCGCCGCCCAGCTCGTCGGAAAGCTTCGCGCAGCGCTCCAGCAGCCGGGAGTGCAGGTAGAAGACGTCACCCGGGTACGCCTCGCGGCCCGGCGGGCGGCGCAGCAGCAGCGACACGGCCCGGTACGCCTCGGCCTGCTTGCTCAGGTCGTCGAAGACGATCAGGACGTGCTTGCCGCCGTACATCCAGTGCTGCCCGATGGACGAGCCGGTGTAGGGCGCCAGGTACTTGAAGCCGGCCGGGTCGGACGCCGGGGAGGCCACGATGGTGGTGTATTCCATCGCGCCCGCCTCCTCCAGGATGCCCTTGATCGAGGCGATCGTGGAGGCCTTCTGGCCGATGGCGACGTAGATGCAGCGGACCTGCTTCTTCGGGTCGCCGGAGCGCCAGTTGTCCCGCTGGTTGAGGATGGTGTCCAGGGCGACCGTGGTCTTGCCGGTCTTGCGGTCGCCGATGATCAGCTGCCGCTGGCCCCGGCCGACCGGGGTCATGGCGTCGATCGCCTTGATACCGGTCTGCAGCGGCTCGTCGACGGACTGCCGGGACATCACGTTCGGGGCCTGGAGCTCCAGCTCGCGGAAGCCCTCGTTGGCGATGTCGCCGAGGCCGTCGATCGGCTGGCCGAGCGGGTTGACCACGCGGCCGAGGAAGGCGTCGCCGACCGGCACGGAGAGCACCCGGCCGGTGCGCTTGACGCGCTGGCCCTCTTCGAGCTTGGCGGAGTCACCGAGAACGACGACGCCGATCTCCCGGACGTCGAGGTTCAGCGCCAGGCCGAGCGTGCCGTCCTCGAACTCCAGGAGCTCGTTGGTCATGGTCGAGGGCAGGCCCTCGACGTGGGCGATGCCGTCGCCGGTGTCGGCGACGGTGCCGACCTCCTCGCGGGAGACGTCGGGCGAGTAGGAGGAGACGTAGCGCTCCAGGGCGCCGCGGATCTCCTCCGTCGAGATGGTCAGCTCGGCCATCCTCTGCTTCCTTAAGTATCAGGGGCCCGGGGATACCTAGTACCGACCGGTCCGAATGGCGTCTGTCAATCCAGGCGTTTCGCGGTGCGCCAGCGGGATGCCGGTCAGCGCGTCACGAGCGCGTTGCGGGTCTCGTTGAGGCGGCGCAGGACGGTGCCGTCGTACAGGTCGGACCCGACCCGGACGCTGACGCCGCCGAGGACCGAGGGGTCCACCGTCTGCTTGACGGAGACCTCCCGACCGTACATCGCGGAGAGGCGGGCACCGAGCCGGCGCTCGTCCTCGTCGCTCAACGGAGCCGCCACGGTCACGTACGCGACCTGCCGGTCCCGCCGGTCGGCGGTCAGCTCGACCAGCCGGGTGAGCGAACCGGTGAAGGAACGCCCGCCGAACCCGTTCAACGCCACCTCGACGAGGCGGACGGTGACCGGGCGGGCCTTGCCGGCGAGCAGCCCACGGGCCAGCTCGGCCCGCCGCTCGACCGGGCCGACCGGGTCGGACAGCGCCGCCGACAGCGCGGGCTGGCCGGCGACCACCTGACCGAAGCGGAACAGCTCGTCCTCGACCTCGCCCAGGTCGCCCGAGGCGTCGGCGCTGGCCAGCAGCGCCTCCACGCCGAGGCGCTCGACGCCGTCGAGCAGCTCCGAGGGCGCCGACCACCGGCCGGAGACAAGCCCGGTGAGCAGGTCGAGCGCGTCCGCGCCGACCTTGCCCCGGAGCATGTCCCCGAGCAGCCCGGCGCGGTCCGCGCCCGGCCGGGCCGGGTCGGACAGCGCCCGGCGCAGCCGCGGCTCGCGCCGCAGCAGGCCGGCGACGGCGAGCAGGTCGTCGGCGGTGGCGGCCACCGCCGACGGCTCCGCACCCCGCGCGTACGCCGCCAGGCGCTCGGTCGCGGCCTGGTACGACTCCCGGCTGGCGGCCTGCATCAGCGGGCCCCCGCGCTCTCGAGGTCGCTGAGGAAGCGGTCGACGGTGCCCTTGCGGCGGGCCTCGTCGGCCAGCGACTCACCGACGATCTTGCTGGCCAGGTCGACCGCGATCGTGCCGACCTCCGTGCGCAGCTCGCGCACGATGGTGGCCCGCTCGGCGGCGAGCTGCTCCTTGCCGGCCGCGATGATGCGGTCGGACTCCTCCCGCGCCTTGGCGAGGATGTCCTGCCGGATGCCCTCCGCGTCGGCCCGGGCGTCGTCCCGGATCTTCGCGGCGTCGGTGCGCGCCTCGGCGAGCTGCGCGCGATATTGCTCAAGGAGCTGGTTGGCCTCGGCCTGGGCGGCCTCGGCGCGCTTGATGCCACCCTCGATCGCGTCGACCCGGGCCTGGAACGTCTGCTCCATGCGCGGGAAGACGAACTTCATCAGCACGATGCAGAGCAGGATGAAGGCGACGCCACCGACCACGATCTCCTGCCAGATCGGGATGATCGGGTTGTGCGTCGACTCACCACCCTCTGCGGCGAGCAGGTACATGGGAAACCTCCCGGTCGAAGGGCGGGACGACTTAGAGGTTGCCCTGCCAGATGAAGCCGAACGCGATGCCGAGCAGCGCGAGCGCCTCGATGACGGCGAAGCCGATCCAGACGTACGGCAGGGTCATCCGGGACGACTCCGGCTGCCGGGCGGTCGACTGGATGTAGGCGGCGAAGACCAGGCCGACACCGATGCCCGGGCCGATGGCCGCGAGACCGTAGCCGATGGCGGCGGTGCTGCCCTCTACCGCGGCGTAGATGTCCATTAGTGGGTTCCTCCTGGTTATCACGCGTGACTCTCACGCGGGACGACAACGGGTAATGCGAGGTGACTCAGTGCTCGTCGGCGAGCGCGCCCTGCACGTAGCTGGCGGTGAGCACCGTGAAGACGTATGCCTGCAGGCAGATGACCAGGAACTCGAGGAAGGTGAGCGCGATGGTCATCACCCAGGACAGCACCGAGACCGGGGCCAGCCAGGCGTTGGCGCTGAGCATCGCGAACCCGCCGAGCGTGAAGACCAGCAGGAGCATGTGGCCGGCGAACATGTTCGCGAAGAGACGGACGGCCAGCGAGAACGGCCGGACCAGGAAGGTCGAGAAGAACTCGATCGGGATCAGCAGCGGCAGGATGTACCACGGCGCCGGCGGGATCAGGGAGTTCTTGACGAACTTGCCGAAGCCGTGGTGCCGGATGCCCACCCAGATGAACATCACGTAGCTGATCACGGCGAGGAACGCCGGGAAGGCGATGTGCGAGTTGGGCGAGATCTGGAACAGCGGCACGATCGCGAAGAAGTTCGTCAGCAGGATGAAGCAGAACAGCGTCGTGAAGTACGGCGCGAACCGCACCCCTGCGTGCCCGATCATCTCGACGGCGATGTTGTTGCGTACGAAGCCGTAGATGGACTCGGCGAGCCACTGCTTCTTCGTCGGCACCAGCTGCGGCTTCCGGTAGGTCGCCAGGAAGAAGATGATCAGGACGCCGACGGCGATCCAGACCATGGCCGTGATCTTCGTGAACCAGTAGGAGTCGTGCGCACCCCAGGGCAGGATGCTGGGCAGGTAGAAGTCCTCCACGCTGGGTGGGAATGCCGCCTGGCCCGCTGCCAGGACGTTCGCCTGTCCGAACACCGCGTCCCTTCCTAAGTAGGCGTGCCGAGTCGGCGGACGACCAGGATGATCCCCCCGGCCATGCCGAGCACGACGCCGATCCCGGTGGCGATGCCACCGGTGTCGAGCCACTGGTCGACCAGCCAGCCGATGAAACCCCAGACGAGCATGCCCCCGATGAGGTATGAGAGCGCGGTCCAACCCTGGCCGGCACCGGTCGGAATGTCGTCCGGGCCGCCGCTGGGTCGGGGGGTTTGGTCACCAGCCATGACGGGGCGAACGATATCAGTCTGAGAAACGAGGCTGTGCCTCACCCCCCGCACAACCGTAGTTGTGTGGGCGTCTGGCGGGCGCGTCGTCTGTGGAAACGCTACTCCCCTTGCGCCACCGAATGAACGACCGGTGTCGGACACAATCGCGCGTCGTACCGAAAGGTGGGACGCTGGGGGTTCAGCCCCTGGTCCGGCGCGCGTGCACGGTGCTGAGCCACCAGATGTGCGCGCCGGTCCAGACCACCACGCCGACGGCGATGCCGAGGCAGAGCGGGACCACCCCGGCCCACCCCGTCGAGGCGACCGCCACCATCACCCCACCCAGGAGGGTGAACTTCGCGACGTAGAGACCCACCCCGAACGGGAGCACGAGCTGCGGGTTACGGGCGTCCGCCCAGGCCAGGACCACGGTGGTGAGGACGTAGCTGGCCACGGTGACGGCGACACCGGCCGCCACGCCGAGCGCCGCGTCGGCCCCGCCGAGGACGCCGCCGGCCACCGCGCCCAGGGCCGCAACGGCGGCGGAGGCGGCCAGCAGCACCGGCAGGTGGCGCAGCCGCCAGCCCCGGTCGTCGGCCGCTCGCGCCGCGTCCACCACGGGCTCAGCCACGGGGGTACGCCGGAAAGAAGGTGCCGCTTCTCGCGTTCTCCACAGCGAAGGAGTCTACGGAGCCGCACACTGGAGGCCGTGAGATGCCTCGTCACCGGCGCGACCGGGTACATCGGCGGACGGCTCGCGCCCCTGCTGCTCGCCGAGGGGCACCAGGTGCGCTGCCTGGCCCGGCATGCGGGTCGGCTGCGCGACGTGCCGTGGGCGACGCACGCCGAGATCGCCGAGGGCGACCTGCGCAAGCCGGAGACCCTGCCGGCCGCGTTCGCGGACGTGGACGTCGCCTACTACCTGGTGCACTCGCTCGGCCAGGCCGGCTTCGAGGCCGCCGACCGGGAGGCCGCAGCCGGCTTCGCCGACGCGGCGCGCGCCGCGGGCGTACGCCGGATCGTCTACCTCGGCGGCCCCGAGCCGAAGGCCGGCGGCGAGGCCCCGTCGCCGCACCTGCGGTCCCGGGCCGAGGTGGGCCGGATCCTGCTCGGCAGCGGGGTGCCCACCGCGGTGCTCCGGGCGGCGATCATCATCGGGTCCGGCTCGGCGTCGTTCGAGATGCTGCGCCACCTCACCGAGCGGCTGCCCGCCATGGTCACCCCGCGCTGGGTGCGCAACCGGATCCAGCCGATCGCCGTCCGGGACGTGCTGCACTACCTGGTCGGCTGCGCCGCGCTGCCGCCGCAGGTAAACCGGGCGTTCGACATCGGCGGCCCCGACGTGCTCACCTTCGGCGACATGATGCAGCGCTACGCCCGGGTGGCCGGGCTGCGCCGGCGGATCGTCCTGCCGGTCCGGCCGCTGACCCCGTCGCTCTCCTCCTACTGGGTCGGGCTGGTCACCCCGGTGCCGAACGCGATCGCCCGGCCGCTGGTGGAGAGCCTGGTCCACGAGGCGATCGCCCGGGAGCACGACATCGCGGCGTACGTGCCGGACCCGCCCGGCGGGCTGACCGGCTTCGACCGGGCGGTGGAGCTGGCCCTGGTGAAGGTCCGCGACGCGCAGGTGGAGACCCGCTGGTCCACCGCGAGCGGGCCGGACGCCCCGGCCGAGCCGCTGCCCAGCGACCCGAAGTGGTCCGGCGGCACGGCGTACACGGACGTGCGGGAGCGGGCCGTGCACGCCCCGGCGGACGCGCTGTGGCGGGTGATCGAGGGCGTCGGCGGCGAGAACGGCTGGTACTCGTTCCCGCTCGCCTGGGCGGTGCGCGGCTGGCTGGACCGGCTGGCCGGCGGGGTGGGGCTGCGCCGGGGCCGGCGCGACCCGCACCGGCTGCGGGTCGGCGAGGCGCTGGACTTCTGGCGGGTCGAGGAGATCGTCCCGGGCGAACTGCTGCGGCTGCGCGCCGAGATGCGGCTGCCCGGCCGGGCCTGGCTGGAGATGCGCGCCGAGCCGGACGGGGACGGCCGCAGCCGGTACGTCCAGCGCGCGGTCTTCCTGCCCAGGGGGCTCGCCGGCCACGCCTACTGGGGCGCGGTGTCCCCGTTCCACGCGATCGTCTTCGGCGGCATGGCGAGAAACATCGCCCGGGGCGCCGAAGCGGTCCCGGCGACGACGGACGGCTCCTCGCGGCCCATACGCAGCTGAGTCGAATACGACATCGCCTTCCTTGCCGCCGGCCGACTTCCGACCCGACGGCGCGCTTGTCCGCCGACAATCGATAAATCTCAAGACAATCGGGTCGGGTTGCCCCCGAGAGCTTCGCCGCCGAACTCAGGCGCAGGATCAAGGACGGCGTCAAAGGCTACGAGGCCGGCGCGAAGCTCCCACACTCCGCGAGTTCGCCGCCCGCCGCACGCACCGCGCGGGCCGCCATCCTCCGCACCGGACCCACCCCCGCCGGCATCGCCCGCCTCGCCGCCGCCATCGGGCTGATCCGCGAGTAGGCGCAGGCGGCGACCGGGCCAGATCTTGGACAACTACCGTTCACTGTGGACAGCAAGCGTCCAAGATCTGCGAGTTGCGGCGGCGGGCGACCGTTCCGGGCGGGCGGCGGCGGACGACCGATCGGGGCGACGCGACGGCGGTCAGTTGCCGGCGCGGGGGGCCGTGGCGTGCCGGGCCACCGACTCGCTGGGCGGGACGAAGTCACGCACCGGCTGGCCCTGGAGGGTGTCGTAGAGGGTGCGGCCCACCAGGTCGACCAGTTGGGCCTGGACCGCCCGGCCGACCGCGTCCCGGGGGTCGTCCGGGTTCGCGGCGATCGAGGCGACGGCGAGCTGCGGGGTGAACGCGACGACGGTCTCCGTGCCGTTCCCCTCCGAGCTGCCGGTCTTGCCGGCCACCGGCCGCCCCAGCCGGCTGCGCAGGTCGGGGGCGGTGCCGCCGGCGCAGCCGCCGTACATCGACTGGTCGCCGACCGGGCACCGGGCCGCGTCGGCCGCGCCCCGGGCCACGTCCGTGTCGAGCACCTGCCGGCAGTCCGGGCGTCCGGCGGCGACCTCCCGCCCGGCGGCGTCGAGGATCCGCACCACCGGCGTGGGCGCGCACCACATCCCCTCGGCGGCCACCGCCGCGTACGCCCCGGCGAGGTCGAGCGGGGTGGTGGCGGCGACGCCCAGCGTGAACGGGCCCCAGTCCCGCGCGCCGTACCGGGCCAGCTTGGCGTCGGACTCGGCCCGCAGCCGGATGCCGAGCCGCTCGGCCATCTCCACCACCCGGTCCGCGCCGACCCGTTCGGTCAGCCAGGCGAAGTAGGTGTTCACCGACCGGCCGAACGCGTCCCACATGGTCCGGTAGCCGTCCATCCCGATCGGGTCGGCGTTGACCGGGCACCAGCGGCCCCGGCATTCGGCGGGGCCGCCGGTCACCGGGAAGCGGGTGACGATGCGGGGCGGGGCGTCGAACAGCGTGTCCAGGGGCAGGCCCGCCTCCAGCGCGGCGAGCACCGCGAATATCTTGAACGTCGACCCGGCCTGGTAGCCGTTGATGGCGCCGCCCCCGGCGACGAGCTGGTTGACGGTGTTCGGGCGGTTGAGCCAGCCCGGCGGGTTCTCCTCCACGCTGTAGTTCCGGTTCACCGCGAGGGCGAGCACCCGGCCGGTGCCGGGCTGCACCACGGCCGTCGGCGCGACGCGGGGGTCGTCGACGTCGTAGACCCGCAGCACCTGCTCGGCGGTGGTCCGCTGCACCGCCGGGTCGAGCGAGGAGACGATCCGGAAGCCGCCCCGGCGCAGCATGCGCAGCCGCTCGTCGGCGGTGGCGCCGAACGCCGGCTGCTCGCTCCACCAGCGGGTGAACCAGTCGCAGAAGAAGCCCCAGTCGTTGTGTTCCTGCGGGACCGCCGTGCAGTCGTTCGGCGTCGCGCTGGGCTTCAGCGCGAGCGGCTCGGCCTTCGCCGCCTCGGCCACGTCGGGCGCGACCTGGCCGGTCTCGACCAGCCGGTCCAGCACGTACGCCCGGCGGGTCAGCGCCGCGTCGGCGTCGCCGTTGATCGGGTCGTCGGTGTCGGGCGAGCGGACCAGTCCGGCCAGCAGCGCCGACTCGGCCAGGGTGAGCTTCGCCGGCGACTTCGAGAAGTAGCGCTTGCTGGCGGCGCCCACCCCGTACGCGCCAGCGCCGAAGTAGGCGATGTTGAGGTAGCCGGCGAGGATCTGGTCCTTGCTCAGCTCGCGCTCCAGCGCCACGGCGTACCGCATCTCTTTGATCTTGCGGGTGAGGGTGACCTCGGTGGCCTTGGCCCGCTGCTCCTCGGTGAGGCCGGGGTCGCCGGCGAGCACGTTGCGCACGTACTGCATGGTCAGGGTCGACGCGCCCTGCCGGGGCGCGCCGTCGCGCCGGTTGGCGGTGAACGCCCGGACGACGCCGCGCGGGTCCACGCCCCGGTGCTCGTAGAAGCGGACGTCCTCGGCGGCGACGACGGCCTGGCGCATCGCCGGCGCCACCTTGTCCAGCGGCACGTCGACCCGGTCCTCGGTGTAGAAGGACGTGATCGGGGTGCGGCCGTCGTTGGCGTAGAGGGTGGACCGTTGCGCCGTGGGCGGCGTGAGCAGCGACGCCGGCAGCTCCGACCACGGCTCGGTGATCCCCCGGATGCCGATCCCGAAGACCAGGGCGGCCGGTAGCGCCGCCACCGCCAGTGCCAGCCCGGCGAGCACGCCGGCAATCACGATGGTCATCAGCTTGTGGAGACGACGGGCCCGGATCATCAGCTCTCCCCGCAGGAGCCGGTCAGGTGCGGACCCGTTCAGAATGACCCGGACGGCGGCGAACCCCGCCGCTTTTCCCCAAAGGGGCACGAATTTCGCGAGAAAGGCACGCGACGCGCCGCGGACCGGCCGGGGCGGACCCGTCAGGGCAGCAGCGCGGCGGCCAGCGGGTGGACGGTCTCCTCGATCTCGTCGGCGACCCGGCTGAAGCACTGGTCGCCGCGCCCCCACGGGTCGTCGAGGTCGTCCGTGTGCAGCGGGGCCGCGCCCTCCCGGGCGGCGTGCACAGCGGCGACCAGGGCCACCCCCCGCGCGTACACGGCGTCGCCGGTGGCCTCGGCCGGGGGCAGACCGGCGGCGTCCACGGCCGCCAGCAGGCGGCCGAACTCGCCGAGCACGAACGTGCGGGACGCGGCGTCGGGGCGCAGCGCCACCACGTACTCCTGCTGGTCGGCGGTGGCGGTGAGCACCAGGTCGGCCGCGTCGATGAGGTCGGAACGCAGCTTGCGGGCGGCGAAGCCGGCCACGTCGCCGCCCCGGGAGACCACCTGGCGGGCCGCCGGCGGGTTCATCTCCTCCCCCGCGTGCCAGCCGCCGGTGCCGGCGCTGTGGCTGTGCAGCAGCCCGTCCGCGCCGGTCGGGTCGACGCCGCGCCGCGCCAGCCGCTCGCGGACGGCCAGCGCCAGCAGCCGCTCCGCCATCGGCGAGCGGCAGATGTTTCCCATGCAGACGTGCAGGACGGTGAACGGCGGCACTCAGCCCACCCGACTCTCGACGATGTCCGGCACGACGTCCCGCAGCTGCTCCAGCGGGATCGCCCCGGCGCGCACCAGCGTCGGCACCTCGCCGGTGAGGTCGACGATCGTGCTCGGCACCGGATCGGGGCACGCCCCCGCCTCCAGGTATGCCCGCACGGCGTAACCGAGCTGCTCCCGGGCCGCCTCGGCGGTCACCGCCGCCGGCTGGCCGACCTTGTTGGCCGAGGCCACCGCCATCGGGCCGGTCTCCCGCAGCACCTCCAGGGCGACCGGGTGCAGCGGCATCCGCACCGCGACCGTGCCGCTGCCGGTCTCGTCGCCGAGGTCCCACGACAGGCTCGGCGAGTGCTCCACCACGATCGTGAGCGCGCCCGGCCAGAACGCCTCCACCAGGTCGCGGGCCGACCGGGGCAGCGTGAAGACCAGGCCGTCGAGGGTGTGCCGGGACCCGATCAGCACCGGGGGCGCCTGCCGGGTGCCACCCTTGGCGTCCGAGAGCGCCTTCACCGCGTACGGGGTGAACGCGTCCGCGCCGATCCCGTAGACGGTGTCCGTCGGCAGGACGACCAGCTCGCCGTTCTTGACGGCCTCGATGGCAGCGGCGATGCCGCGGTCCCGGTCGGCGAGCGACCGACAGTCGTAGAGCATCACGAGGAGCCAGTCTGCCACGCCCCGGCCCGGTCGGCGTCCTCGGCGCGAACGGGTCCCACAGGTCCGGACGCGACGGTCCCGCCCCCGAGTCGCGGCGGGAGGCCCGTCATCGGCGGCGGGCGGTGGCGAACCGGGGCCGCCCGGCCAGGTCCCGGTGCTCCTCGACCGCCTCGTACCGGCCGTCGGCGGCCAGCAGCGCGGGCACCGCCGCGCCGTGCGTGTCGTCGTGCTCGACGCCGAGCACCCCGCCCGGGCGGAGCAGTCGCGCGGCCCTGGCGAGCACCGGCCGGATCACGTCCAGCCCGTCCGCCCCGCCGAAGACCGCCTCGTCCGGGTCGTGCGCCGCCACCTCCGGGGGCACCTCGACGGCCCTCGGCACGTACGGCGGGTTGCACAGCAGCACGTCCACCAGCCCTTCCAGGTCGCCCAGCAGGCCCGGGTCCGTGACGTCGGCGGCCACCACCTCGATCGGCCGGTCCCCGGCGGCGGCCCGGTCGGCGGCGTTGCGGCGCAGCCACGCCAGCGCCGCCGGGGACCGCTCCACGGCCACCACCCGGGCGGCGGGAGCCTCCTGGGCGACGGCGAGGGCGATCGCCCCCGACCCGCTGCACAGGTCGACGACCAGCGGACCGCCGGCCGCCCCCTGTGCGCCGGCCGCCCCCTGCCCGCCGGCCACTCGATGTCCGCCGGCTGTCCCCGGGCCACCCGCAGCGGTGGGGCCGGTGGCCGGCAGCCCGGCCTGGTCGACGCCCCAGCCGGCGAGCAGCTCCGTCTCCGGGCGGGGCACGAAGACGCCCGGGCCGACCGCCAGCTCCAGGTGCCGGAAAGCGGCTGAGCCGGTGAGGTGCTGCAACGGCTCCCGGGCCGCCCGGCGGACGACCAGGGCGTCGTACCGGTCGAGCTGGTCGGGGGCGAGGCCGTCGGCCAGTGCCAGCCGCCCCCGGGGCACGCCCAGCACGTGGGCGGCGAGCAGCTCGGCCTCGGCACGAGGGGCATCGATCCCCGCCGCGGCGAGGACGCGGGCGGCTCGGGCCACTGCCGCCGTGGGCCGTAGGCGTTCTGACCCTTCGGACGGGTGTTGCGAACGGGACGTCACGACATAATCATGAAGCGTCGCGGGCCCGCGCCACGAGTTGGTGCCTCCGCGCGCACACCGACAAGGAGGTCGCGCGTGGGATGGCTCAACCGGGTCAACGACCAGGTTGACGTCCTGACCCGGGCGCGCGCCCTCCAGGAGGTGAGCCGCTCCGCCGAGTCGTGCCTCCTGCTCGACGGCGTGATCCGCACCACCAGCGACCCGTACGCCCGGGCCGACGCGCTCGTGCAGCGCCTCTCCGCGTTGATCAATCTGGGGCGCACCGCCGAATACACCCGCGCCATCGAGGAGGCGTCCGCCGCCGTACGGGACCTCAACGAGCCCTACCTGCACGGGCACCTCAACGCGCTGGCCGCGCTCGCCGCCCACCACCAGGGGGCGCTCGACCGGTGCGTCACCCACCTGGTGAAGGCGGCCCGGAAGCTGGGCGCGGTCGAGGACCCGGACCGCGACACCGCCTGGGGCTGGCACGACCTGGCGATGGCCTACTCCTACCTCAGCTTCCACGGCTACGCGCTCGGCGCGATCGAGCGCGCCCGCCAGCTCGGGCTGGCCGCCGGCATCCCCGAGGAGACGTTCGCCGCGCCCGGCATCCGGCTACGCAACGCGGTCGCCCTCGACCACAACGGCGACAGCGACGGCTGCCTGCGGGTGCTGCGGGACGTCGCCGCCGACCTGGGCCGGTTCCTGCGCGGTGGGCGGGCCGAGGAGCTGCGCCCGAGCAGCCTGGCCGCGTACGGTTATGCCGCCGCCCGCCGGGCCGCCCTCGGCGACCGGGTGGAGACCACCGTCGGCGCCGACCCGAACCGGCTGCTCGGCCACGGCGCGGACAGCGCCCGCGCCCGGGACATGCGCCAGCTCGGCCAGGTCTGCCTGGCCATCGCGGCCGGCAACCCGATCGAGGCGATCACCCGGCTCGACACCGCCCGGGTCTCCAACGAGACCCTCGGCGCGGCGGAGCCGGCCCGGCTGCGCAGCATCGCGTACGCCCGGGCCGGCGACCACGCGGCGGCGCACCGGGCCGACCGGCACGCGTTCCGGCTCGCCGCGCAGCGCAACGACCGGCTGCGGGACGTCTACATCGACGGCATCGCCGCCCGGCTCGACCACGAGGAGATGCGGCGGGAGGCGGCCCGGTTCGAGGGCGAGGCGCTCACCGACCCGCTGACCGGCCTGCCCAACCGGCGCCGGTTGGAGCGCTACATCGCGGCCGTCGTGGCCGGCGGGGAGCGGGTGGTGATCGGGGTCTGCGACCTCGACGGCTTCAAGGCGGTCAACACCCGCCACGGCCACCACTCCGGCGACCTGGTCCTCCAGCGCATCGCCGGGGTGATCAACCGGGTCATGCGCCGGGGCGACTTCGTGGCCCGCTACGGCGGCGACGAGTTCGTGGTGGTGTTGTCCGGCGCGGGGATGGCCGAGGCGGCCGACGTGGCCCGCCGGATCGAGGCGGCGGTGCGCACCGAGGACTGGGAGGCGCTGGTCCCCGGCACGCCGGTCGGGGTCACCATCGGGTTCGCCGAGGTCGAGGCCAACGGCCCGGGCCTGCGCGACGCGATCGGCGCGGCGTTCGAGACCGCCGACCGGGAGATGCTCGCCGCGAAGAGCCGCCTCCGCACCTGCTGATTCCCCGATTCCCCGGGGGGCGTGCTCAGCGGCGGGTCAGCTCCGGGTCGCCGGCCAGCCGCGCCGCGCGGTCCGCGTCGGCCAGGGCGTCCAGCACCCCGTCCAGCTCGCCGGCAAGCGCCAGGTCGAGGTTGTACGCCGTGTAGCCGATCCGGTGGTCGGTGATCCGGTTCTGCGGGAAGTTGTACGTGCGGATGCGCTCCGAGCGGTCCACGGTGCGCACCTGGGCCTTGCGGGCGTCCGAGGCGGCGGCGTCGGCCTGCTCCTGGGCGGCGGCCAGCAGCCGCGCCCGCAGGATGCGCATCGCCTGCTCCCGGTTCTGCAGCTGCGACTTCTCGTTCTGGCAGGAGACCACGATCCCGGTCGGCACGTGGGTGATCCGCACCGCCGAGTCGGTGGTGTTCACCGACTGCCCGCCCGGGCCCGACGAGCGGAACACGTCGATCCGCAGGTCGTTGGGGTCGATGGTGACGTCGACGTCCTCGGCCTCGGGCAGCACCAGCACCCCGGCGGCGCTGGTGTGGATGCGCCCCTGCGACTCGGTGACCGGTACGCGCTGCACCCGGTGCACCCCGCCCTCCCACTTGAGCCGCGACCACACGCCGTTGCCGCCCTCGGGGACGCCCTTGGTCTTGATCGCCAGCGAGACGTCCTTGACCCCGCCCAGGTCGGAGTCCTGCGCGTCGATGACCTCGGTGAGCCAGCCGCGGCGCTCGGCGTACCGGGTGTACATCCGCAGCAGGTCCCCGGCGAACAGGGCGGACTCCTCGCCGCCCTCGCCGGCCTTGATCTCGACGATCACGTCCTTGGCGTCGTGCGGGTCGCGCGGGATCAGCAGCTCGGCGAGGCGCTCCTCCAGGGCGGGCAGCCCGGCGGCGATCGACTCCGCCTCGCCGGCGAAGGACGGGTCCTCGGCGGCCAGCTCCCGGGCCGCGGCCAGGTCCGCGCGGGCCTGCTCCAGCTCGTCGGCCGCCTTGTGCAGGGGCGACAGCTCGGCGTAGCGGCGGCCGACCCGGCGGGCGACGTTCTGGTCCGCGTGGATCGCCGGGTCCGCGAGGCGCTTCTCCAGCTCGGCGTACTCGTCGAGGAGGGCGACCAGCCGCTCACTGCTCATGCTCGGGTGCTCCTTCGACGACGGGTACCGGCCGGCGACATCCGGACGGAAGAGGGCGATACGGACAGCGCCCGCGCCCGGCAGGAAGCCGGACGCGGGCGCCGAACGTGGAGCTACTTGGCCTTCTTGGCCTGAACCTTGGCGTACTTCTGCTGGAACTTGGCGACCCGGCCGGCCGTGTCGAGAACGCGCTGCTTACCGGTGTAGAACGGGTGGCAGGCGCTGCAGGTCTCGACGTGGATGGAACCGCCCTTGGCGGTGCTGCGGGTCGTGAAGGTGCTGCCGCAGGAGCAGGTGACCTCGGTGGTCGTGTACTCCGGGTGGATGTTGGGCTTCATGTCGCCTCGGTCCTCTCGCTTGGTGGTCGCCGGGTCGCCGTGCGGCCCCGACGCGTGGCGCGCGTCGGGCTCGGGCGTGAACCGGAACCGGTGGCCGACTGACCAGTGTGCCATGGGCGTGAGCCGACCCCTCAGGCGGGCCGCACAGCGGGTCCGGCCTCGTCAACGTGCCGGCCCCCTTCCGCATTCCCCGGATGCAAGGAAGGGCACCTTGTTAACGCATTTGGTAGAGAACCCCTTCTCACCCCCCGGGTGGTGGGCGCGCACTGCGCACAGCGCGGAAGGGCACGGCCGTGAG